>NZ_JBHWCL010000245.1:0-8627 GCF_042735125.1 Kitasatospora sp. NPDC059599
CGGCCCCGCGCGGCGCCCCCCCCGGGGCGCCGCGCGCGCGACCCCCCGGGGGGGGGGGGGGGGGGCGGGGGGGGGGGGGGGGGCGGCGGGCGCCCCCCCCCCCCCCCCCCCCCCCCCCCCCCACCGGGCCCCGGACCGCTGGGTCCGGGGCCACCGATCCCGGGCGCCTCGGGTCCGGACCCGGCGGGCCACCGTGACGGTGGGCGTGGGGGTGCGTGCGGTGGAACTCGCCTTCGCCCTGCTGCTCGGCGGGTGTGCCACGGGCGCGCTCGTGCTGCTCGGGGCCTGGAAGCGGAAGGACCGGTGACGGATGACAACGGAGGTCGGAGAGATGGCGCGCGGTCAGTTCGAGCTCTGCTGGGCGGTGGCGTTGTGCCTGGTGGCGGCCGCCGGATGGCGAACGCTGCAGGAACAGCTGCCGGGTGGGCGGCGCTCCAGGCTACTGCTCGCGGGCAGCGCGCCACTCGTGCCGAGGCCAGGGCGAGGGCCGGAGCGAGGGCCGGTACCGGATCCGGTGGCGCGGGCCCGACTCCGCCTGCCGGAGGCCCTGGCACCCGAACTGCTGGCCCTGCCGCTGGGGTTGGTCGCCGGACAGGCCACCGGCTCACCGGTGCCGGTGCTCGCGGCGGCCTTGGCCGTCCTGCCGCTGCGCCGGTGGCGGTTGCGGCGGTGCCTGGCGGCCGAGGCCCGGCAGCGGGCCGCCGCCGTGGTGGAGCTCTGCGCCGGACTGGCCGGGGAGTTGCGTGGTGGGGCGACGCCGGAACGGGCGCTGCACCTGGTCACGGCGCGGCTCGCCGCCGACCCGGACGGGCGGCGCAGGCTCGGCGACGAACCGCTGGCGCGGCTCGCGGCGGGCCGCTACGGCGGGGACGTGCCCGCTGCGTTCCACCTGCTGGCCGAACTGCCGGGCGGGAGCGGGGCGGCGGCCGTCGCGGCCTGCTGGCGGGTCGCCGCCGACAGCGGGGCGGGACTGGCCGCGGCGCTGGACCGGGTCGCGGAGGCGCTGCGCGGGGAGCGGGCGTTGGCCGAGGAGATCGCCGGGGAGTTGGCCGGGCCGCGGACGACGATCGCCGTCCTGGCCGCGCTGCCGGGTGCCGGACTGCTCCTCGGCGCCGCGCTCGGTGCCCACCCGCTGGCCGTCCTGCTGCACACCCCCGCCGGGCTGGGCTGCCTCGCGGCGGGAGCGGTCCTGGAGGGGCTGGGCGTGTTCTGGACGGCACGCATCGTCCGGTCCGCGGCCAGAGGCGCGCTGGAGGCCTCCCGGGGGGCTGGCAGGCCCCGTCGGGCGCCTGACGGCACGCCGCCGGTGCTCCCGGGGCTCCAGGAGCTCGCCGCGGGCGAGCGGGGCTGCGGATTGTCGCGGCTGCGGACGAGGCCCCGGGCGCGGACGCTCGGAGCGGGAGCGGGGGCCGGGTGATGCGTGGAGCCCTGTGGGTCGCCCTCGGGTTGCCGCTCGCGGCGGCCGTGGTGGTGGCGGTGCGGGCGCTGGGACGCGGCCGGGCGAGGTGCCGGCGGGCGTTCCCCGGGCCGGGCAGGAGGGCGGAGGCCCGGCGGCCGTCCGGGGCGGCGGACCCGGGCGCCGGGCGTCGGCGGCGGGCGGTCTCGATGGCGGTCGCCGGGCTCGCGGTGGCCCTGCTGGTCGGCGGCGGCACCGGATTGGTCGCCGGGGCGCTGGCGGCGGTGGCCGTCCACCGGTGGACGGCCCGGGCACGATCGCCGGCGGACCGTCGGGCAGCCCTGGAGGAGGAGCTGCTGACCAGGCAACTCCCGCTGAGCGCGGAACTGCTGGCGGCCTGCCTCGGCTCGGCGGCGTTGCCCTCCGAGGCGGTGTCGGCGGTCGGCCGGAGCGTGGGTGCGCCGATGGGTCCCCGCCTGGTGGCGATCGGAGCCGAACTGGCCCTCGGCGCACCACCGGAGCTGTGCTGGAGCCGGCTCGGCGAACAGCACCCGTCGCTGGCACCGCTGGCGCGCTGCCTGGTGCGGACGAGCCTCGGCGGAACGCCTGCCGCAGGACCGCTGATCCGGCTGGCCCACGGCCTGCGGGCGGCGGCCGCCCGCGCGGCCCACGCCAGGGTCCGCCGGGCCGCGGTGCTCGCCACCGCTCCGCTGGGGCTCTGCTTCCTGCCGGCCTTCGTGCTGATCGGCGTGGTGCCGGTGGTGATCGGCCTCACCAGCCTGTTCGCGCGGGCGATGTGACCGGAAGTCGATGGTTCGGACATTCGAGAGACGACGAGACAGGAGAGATCCATGACTGCGGTGATCGTGATCAGGCCCGTCGACGGGCGCCCGCTCCGGCGGTTGCCCGGGGCGTGGTGGCGGAGGAGGCGCTGGGTGGCCCGCCGGGTGCGCGTGGCGGCCCGGAACCGGGGCCGGTCGGACGCCGGGATGACGACGGCCGAGTACGCGGTCGGCACCCTGGGGGCGTGCGCCCTCGCGGCCGGGCTGTACAAGGTCGTGACCAGCGAGGCCATCACCGGCGCGCTGACCGACATGCTCCAACGGGCGCTCCATGCGGCCTAGACGACCCGGGCCCGCGTGCACCCGGTCGGGGCGGCGCGGGGACGGCGGCTTCGTCACGGCGGAGACGGCGGTGGCCCTGCCGGCGCTCGTCCTGCTGGCCGCGATGCTGATCTGGGGCGTGCTCGCGGCGGCCGCGCAGATCCGCTGCGTGGACGCCGCCCGGGTCGGTGCCAGGGCGGCCGCGCGCGGGGAGGCGGACGCCGTCGAACTCGCCCGCGCGGCGGCTCCGGCGGGTGCGCGGGTCCGGCTGACGCCGACGGCCGACACCGTACGGGTGGACGTGGACGCACCGTGCGCGGCGCCGGGACGGCTGGGCGGACTGCTTGCGGTGCGGGTCACCGCGGCGGCCGTGGCGGCGCGGGAGGACGTGCTGATGGGTACTGCGGAGGGAGGTGGCGGCCCGTGGCCGTCCTGAGCGGGACGGCAGCCTTGAGCCGGTCGGCCGTCCCGGCCGGGCCGCGGGCGGTGCTGGAGCGGGTGGTCCGGGCCCGCGCGGGGCGGGCGACGGCGGGCGGACACGGACCGGACGCCGGCTCCGCGACGGTCTGGCTACTGGCCCTGGCGATGCTGGGCACGGCGGTGTTCGCCGCGACCCTCGCGGTCGGATCGGTGGTGGCCGCCCGGCACCGGGCCGAGTCGGCCGCCGACCTCGCGGCCCTCGCGGCGGCGGACCGGCTGCTGCTCGACCCGGACGGCGGCTGTGCCCGGGCCACCGGGATCGCCGCGGCCCAGGGCGCCGACCTGGTGTCCTGCGCGGTGGACCGGTCGGGGGACGCCGTCGAGGTGGTGGCCGAGGTGAGGGTCGTCGGCCTCCCGGTGCGCCTGCCGGTCGGTCCGGCGAGGGCGAGGGCGCGGGCCGGACCGGTACGGGCTCCGGTCAGCGTCGCCGAGGACGGCCTCGGCGACGTCCCGGGCGGGACGGCGGCCTCATGACCCCGACGCTGCCCCACCGCCCGCGTCCGTCCCGGTGCCCGGGTCCGCCTCGGCGTCCGTCGTCCCGGGCGGCTCCGCGCCGGGCTCCGCCGCCGGGTTGCCGGGCGCTCCGGCCAGCAGGACGTCCAGGAGCCGGACGGCGGCCGCCTTGTCCAGCGGGTCGTTCCCGTTGCCGCACTTGGGGGACTGGACGCAGGACGGGCAGCCGCGCTCGCACTCGCAGGAGGCGATCGCCGAGCGGGTGGCCGTCAGCCACTCGACCGCCCGCCGGAAGCCGCGTTCGGCGAAGCCGGCCCCGCCCGGGTGGCCGTCGTAGACGAACACGGTCGGCAGCCCGGTGTCCGGGTGCAGCGGGACGGAGACACCGCCGATGTCCCACCGGTCGCAGGTGGCGAACAGCGGCAGCAGGCCGATCGAGGCGTGCTCGGCGGCGTGCGCGGCGCCGGGGAGCAGGTCGGGCGGGATGTCCGCGTCCAGCAGTTGGTCCTCGGTGACGGTCCACCAGACCGCGCGGGTGCGCAGTGTCCTGGGCGGCAGGTCGAGCTTGGTCTCGCCCATGATCTCCCCGGTGGAGATCCGCTTCCGGAGGTACCCGACCACCTGGTTGACCACCTCCACCGAGCCGAAGGTGAGCCGGCCCTCGCCCCAGTCGACGGTGGTGTCGGTGTCGAGGACGGAGATGGAGGTGATGTCGCGGGCGGCCGTCGTGTAGGGCGGGTCGGCCGGTTCGACCAGGGCGGCCGAGTTCTCCAGGTCGAGTTCCCGGACCAGGTAGGTGCGGCCCTGGTGGAGGTGGACGGCCCCGGTGTGGACGGTGGTGTGCGCGGCCGCGGCGTCCACCGTGCCGAGCAGCCGGCCGGTGTCGGCCTCGACGATCTGGACCGGGCTGCCGCCGCTGCCGCGCAGGTCGACGGCGTCGGCCGCGCGCTCGCGGCGGGTCCAGTACCAGCCGTCGCCGCGCCGTCGCAGCAGGCCGCGGCGTTCCAGGACCGGCAGCAGTGGCGCGGTGGACGGCCCGAACAGCTCCAGGTCGGCGTTGGTGAGCGGGAGTTCGGCGGCGGCCGCGCAGAGGTGCGGGGCGAGTACGTGCGGGTTGTCCGGGTCGAGCACGGTGGCCTCGACGGGCGCCTCGAACAGTGCCTCCGGGTGGTGCACCAGGTAGGTGTCCAGCGGGTCGTCCCGGGCGATCAGGACGGCCAGCGCGCCCTGGGCCTCACGGCCGGCCCGGCCCGCCTGCTGCCAGAGCGAGGCCCGGGTGCCGGGGTAGCCGGCCATCAGGACGGCGTCGAGACCGGAGATGTCGACGCCGAGTTCGAGGGCGGAGGTGGAGGCGAGGCCGAGAATCCGGCCGGAGTGCAGGGCGCGTTCCAGGGCCCGGCGTTCGTCGGCCAGGTAGCCGCCGCGGTAGGCGGCCACCCGGTCGGCGAGCGGTCGGCCGAGCTGGTCCTGGGTCTGGAGGGCGACGAGTTCGGCCGCGCGGCGGGAGCGGACGAAGACGACGGTGCGGGTCTCCCGTTCGACCAGGTCGGTGAGCAGGTGCGCCGCTTCGGCGGTGGCGGTGCGGCGGACGGGGGCGCCGTGCTCGCCGACGTTCTCGGTCAGCGGCGGTTCCCAGAGTCCGAAGACCATCGGCCCGCGTGGCGAGGCGTCCTCGGTGACGGCCACCGAGGGGAGTCCGGTGAGGCGCTCGGCGGTCGCGGCCGGGTCGGCGGTGGTGGCGGAGGCCAGCAGGAAGGTGGGTGACGATCCGTAGCGGGCGCACACGCGGCGCAGCCGGCGCAGCACCTGGGCGACGTGCGAGCCGAACACGCCCCGGTAGCTGTGGCACTCGTCGACGACCACGTAGCGCAGCGCCTTGAGGAAGGAGGACCAGCGGGCGTGGCCGGGCAGGATGCCGCGGTGCAGCATGTCCGGGTTGGTGAGCACGTAGGAGGCGTACTGGCGGACCCACTCGCGTTCCTCGGGCGGGGTGTCGCCGTCGTACAGGGCGGCGCGGACCCTGGGCGGGGCGAGTTCGGTGGCCCGGCGGCGCTGGTCGGCGGCGAGGGCCTTGGTGGGCGCCAGGTAGAGCGCGGTGGCGCCGCGGCCGTTGCGGGCCTCGGTGCCGTCCAGCAGGTCGCTGAGCACCGGGGCCAGGTAGCCCAGCGACTTGCCCGAGGCGGTGCCTGTGGCGATCACCACAGTTTGACCGCTTTTCGCCAGGTTCATCGCTTCTGCCTGGTGCACCCAGGGCCGCTCCACCCCGACTGCGAGTACCGAGGCCACGATCTCCGGACGGATCGACTCGGGCCAGGGTGAATAACGTGCAGGTCGGGCGGGAAGGTGCTCCGTATGGGTGAGCCGGTCGGACCGCCCTCGGCCGTCGGTCAGGGTCGTGAGCAGTGCCTCGGGCGGGCTGTGTCGGGGCGGCATGGGGACCCAGTGTGTCACCGGCGTGACGGAGAATCGTCGTAAGCCATCGTGCGGGCATGGTCGCAGGTGGTTGAATGTGGCCGTGACGGCCGTACGGCCGTGGGTCGCAGCGCTGAGGCTTGCCACGCGTTGGCTGGGCGCGCCCGGGCTCGCGACCATGCGGTGGCGGCCGTCCGGCCGAGGATCGCACATGACGTAGCAAGGCAAGGTGCTGGAGGTTCCGTGGACCTGTCCCTGTCGACCCGTTCAGTCGGCGATCGCACGGTCGTCGAGGTTGGCGGCGAGATCGATGTGTACACCGCCCCGAAGCTGCGGGAGCAGCTGGTCGAGCTCGTCAACGACGGCAAGTACCACCTCGTCGTCGACATGGAAGGCGTGGACTTCCTCGACTCGACCGGCCTGGGTGTGCTGGTGGGTGGTCTGAAGCGGGTGCGTGCCCACGAGGGTTCGCTGCGCCTCGTCTGCAACCAGGAGCGCATCCTGAAGATCTTCCGCATCACCGGCTTGACCAAGGTCTTCCCGATCCACACCTCGGTGGACGACGCGGTCAACGCGACCGACTGACGCGGCCGGGCCGGCCCTCGTGGCCGGCCCGTCCCGTTCACCTCGCGTCCGGGGTGTCCGGGCCCGTGCGGCCCGGTGCGTCCCGGCCGCCTCTGGGCCGGTTCAGCCGGCCCGCAGGGGCCGTATCACCGGCCCCGGTCGGAGCACCCCGAGGGGGAGAGATGGCAACCGTCGAACTTCGATTCAGCGCGCTTCCCGAGCACGTGCGGACGGCCAGGCTGGTCGCCGCGGCCGTCGCCAGACGGGCCGGGGTCGACGAGTCGGTGCTCGACGAGGTACGGCTCGCGGTCGGTGAGGCGTGTTCCCGCGCGGTCGGCCTGCACCAGCGGGGCGGCATCGGCGGCACGGTCAGGGTCGCGCTGACCGACCAGGAGAAGCGTTTCCTCATCGAGGTCGAGGACGAGGCCGGCCCGGTCGTCGTCCCGGCCTCCGGCGCCGCCGAGGGCGGTGAGCCGGACGACGACACCCTGGGCCTCGCCGTGATCACCGGCCTGGTCGAGGACCTGGAGGTCACCAACGGCACGGACGGTGGCCTGATCCGGATGAGCTGGCCGGTTTCGGTCGCCTCCGTCGCGGTCTGAGGCCGCTTCCCGTACCCGGCGGGGTCCGCTCCCCGGGCATGCGTTGACAAACTGTTGAGCATGGCGGTTCGCTGCTTCCGGCACGACCGGGTCCGATCGCTGATCGGATCTCGTCGCGGAAGAGGAACTCCATGCGGATTCGCATCCTGTGGCCGGCCGGTCAGGTGACCACGCTGACGGCGACCCCCACCACCGATGCACTCCTGGCCGAGCTGCCGATCAGCTCGTCGGCGAGTACCTGGGGCGAGGAGGTCTACTTCGGCACGCCCGTCAGCGTGCCGCGGGAGGACGGCGCCCGACAGGTCGTGGAGCCGGGCGCGGTCGCCTTCTGGACGGACGGGGAAAGCCTCGCGCTGCCGTACGGTCCGACGCCGATCTCGCGCGCCGGCGAGTGCCGGCCGGCCTCGCCCTGCACCGTCCTGGGCGCGCTGGACGGGACGCGGCGGTGCTGCGCACCGTCCGGCCGGGCGATCCGATCCGGGTCGAACGGGCCTGAACCGCAGCCGGGCGCGGGTCCGGACGAAGCGGCGCAGGTCCGGGAGCGGACCGCGGCGGCCCCGGGACGAACCGCGGACCGCCCCGGGCGGACGTCCGCCGCGGGAGCCGCGAAGCGGGAACCGGGAACCGGGGGGTGGGAACCGGCCGTGTAGGTTCGACGACCGATGACGACCGAAACCGAAAGGCTTCTCCCGGTGAACAAGCGACTGCTGGCCGTACCCGCTCTCGGCGTGCTGCTGGCGTTCGGCGCCGTCGGCTGCGGCGGCGGCGACGACAACAGCAAGCAGCTGGAGTCCTGGGCGTCGAACGTCTGCGGCGCGGCCAAGGACCCGATCGCCCAGGCCCAGACCGCGCTCGCCGACACCGGCCAGGTGAAGACCGGTGAGGCGCCGGCCGACCTGCAGAAGCGGCTCTCCACCGACATCGGGCGGCTGGCCAAGACCAACCAGGACATCGCCTCCGCCGTCGACGGCGCCGGCGCGCCCAAGGTCCAGGACGGGGCGGCCCTGCAGAAGGACACCGTCGACGAGCTGAAGAAGGCGGCCGACGGGTACCAGGAGGTCCAGAAGAAGCTGGACGCGCTGCCCAACGACGACCAGGCGAAGTTCGCCGACGGGCTGCGCAGCGTCGCCGACCAGGTGCAGCAGCTGGCCTCGCTCTCCACCCAGGCGCAGAGCAAGCTGCAGCGCGGCGACCTCGGTGCCGCGATGGCCAAGCAGGCGGGCTGCAAGCCGTCCCCCGCCACCGCGCCGGCCGCCGCCCCGACCAGTGGCGCCGGCACCGGTGCGAGCGGCTCCCCGGCGCCCGCCGGTGCGGGCACGACCCCGGCCCCCGGGGCGACCGGTACGCCGAGCGCCCCCGCCACCACTCCCGCGGCCGGTGCGACCGACTCCGCCGCCCCCACCGCCGGCGCCACCACTCCGGCCGCCCCGGCCACCACCCCGGCACCCGCCGCGAGCTGACCGGGGGCCGGTCCCGCCTTCGCGAAGCGGCCACGTAGCGAAGCGGCCACGTAGCGACGCGGCCGCGCGGCCGCTCGGCGACACGGCCGCGCGTCGGCGCATCGGCACGAAGCATGAAGGGGGACAGGGAGCATCGGCAGCCGGTGCCGCTCGCAGG
>NZ_JBHWCL010000246.1:0-8407 GCF_042735125.1 Kitasatospora sp. NPDC059599
GTCATGACGGCTTCGGTGCGCAGCGGGTTGATCTCGGAGACGGCGCCGACGAGCGTGGTCTTGCCGACACCGAAGCCGCCCGCGACGACGATCTTGGCCGACGTCGTGGCACGGGCGGGTCCGTTAGAGCTTGCGAAGTCCACTGAGGACCCTTTCGAGCAGCGTGACATCGGGCGTTCCGCCCGACTCGCCCGCGGCGGCGGGCTGGTGGATGGCGACGAGACCGGCCTCCGCGAGGTCGGCGACGAGGATGCGGGCGACACCGAGCGGCACACCGGCCAGTGCGGAGATCTCCGCGATGGACTTGACCTCACGGCAGAGGTTGACGATCCGGGCGTGCTCGGGGAGCAGCCCGCTGGTCCGCTCGGCGGACCCGGTGGTGGAGATCAGGGCCTCGATGGCGAGTTGGTAGCGGGGACGGGTCCGGCCACCGGTCATCGCGTACGGGCGGACCAGCGGCTGCTGCTCGTAACCGTCGGACTGCTGGCCGCCGTAGCCGCTGCCGTACCCGTTGCCGTACGGGCCGCCGGGTGTCGAGGGCGGGGTCATGGGTCCTCCTTGTGCTGCAGCCTGAGCAGCCGGTTCCAGCTGGGGCAATACCAGCTGAGGCGGGATCAGCTGCCTGAGGGTAGCTGAGGGTGAGACGCCGGGGCCGGTCGGGTCGGACCCGGCGGGGAGGTCGGACGGATGGGTGGGTCCGCACGGACTCCGGTCAGTGCAGGAGACTGCCCTGGAGTTCCGCGCGAAGTGCGGGGGTGAGGACGGCGCCGGCTCGGTCGACGAGCAGGGCCATCTCGTAGCCGACGAGGCCGATGTCGGAGTCGGGCGAGGCCAGGACGGCGAGGGCGGAGCCGTCGCTGATGGCCATGAGGAACAGGAAGCCCCGCTCCATCTCGACCACCGTCTGGTTGACCTCGCCGCCCTCGAAGATCCGGCTGGCGCCGGAGGTGAGGGAGGTGAGGCCGGAGGCGACGGCGGCGAGCTGGTCGGCGCGGTCCCGGGGGAAGCCCTCGGACATGCACAGGAGGAGGCCGTCCGCGGAGACCACCACGGTGTGGGACACCCCGGGGGTGTTGTCCACGAAGTTGGTGATCAGCCAGTTCAGGTTCTGTGCGGCCTGGCTCATCTGGTTCAACTCAACGCTCCTGGTGATCTGCGCCGTTGCCGTCGGTCCGGCCACCGAAACTATCGAATCCCGGCTGCTGGGCACCATGCGGGAAGCCCTGCTGGTTGGAGCCCTGCTCGGCCCCGGCCCGGCGGCCCTGCTGGATGCCGCGGCGCAGGTTGGTCAGCCGGCCGCGGACCTCCTCGGGGGCCCGGGAGACCTGGGGCCCGGTCAGCGGCGACGCCTCGGCGGTGCCGGAGACCAGGTTGGCCTGCGGGGTCCGCCGGGGCAGGCCCGACATGGTCACGCCGTTGGTCGAGGGCTCGCGCACCTGCTCGGCGCGGCGCCAGCGCTCGTCGTTCGCGGACGGGCGCCACGGCGCGTCGTCGGGGCTCGGCTGCTGCGGGGCCTGCGGCTGCTGGGCCTGCTGCTGCGGGGCCTGGGGCTGCTGCGGGGCCTGCTGCCGGGCGGCCTGCTGCTGCGGAGGCTGCTGGGCCTGGCCCTGCTCCTGGAGGTCCGGCGCGGAGGTACCCGGCCGGCGCGGCTGGTAGGAGCGCGGCCGCGCCTGCTGCTGGGCGTCGCCCTGCGGGTACCAGGCCTGCTGGTCGGCGGGCTGCTGGCCGGCGGCCGCGGACGGGCCGGTCGGCAGCGCCATCGGCTCCTGGTACGGCAGCGGCTGCGGCTGCTGCGGGGCCTGCTCCTGGCGCACCGGCTCCGGACGCGCCGGGTTCGGCACGTTCGGCAGCACCGGCTCGACCAGGCCGAGGCCCAGCGGGTCGCGCGGGTCGATCTGGCTGGCCTCGAAGCGCGGACGCGCGAACTGCTGGGTGCTCTCCACCGGCGCGGGCTCGGCCGACGGCAGCGGCTGGGGCTGGGACTGCTGCTGCGGCAGCTGCGGCTGACGGTCACGCTGCGGCGTGTCCGGGCCGGGGCGCTGCGGACGCCGCGGACCCTGGGCGGCGCCGGGCCGGCCGGGGGCACCCGGGGCGCCCGGGGCACCCGGACCCTGACGGCCGGGGGCTCGCTGCGGCAGGCCGTCCTGCGGACGGTTGCCCGGACGGGCGCCCTGCTGCGGAGCACCGGGACCGCCGGGGCGGCCGTGCTGGGGCTGCTCGCCGGTCCGGGGGCCCGGACCGCCGTCGAACTCGCCACCGGGGCGCTGCCGTTCCTGGCCGGGCTGCTGCCGACCCGGCTGCGGCTGGCCGGCCTGGGGCTGGCCGGGCTGCTGCTGGCGGCCGCGCCGGGGCAGGCCGTTCGCGCCGGTCTGGCCGGTCTGGCCGGTCTGCGGCGGACCCTGGCGGCCCGGGGTGCGCTGCGGCAGGCCGCCCTGCTGCGACTGCTGCGGCTGCGACTGCTGCTGGGGCTGCTGCGGAGCCTGCTGGGCCTGCTGCGGCTGCGCGGGCTGTCGGCCCTTGCCCTTGCCCTGGCCCTGCGGCATCGGGTTCTCGCGCAGGGCCTTGCCGACCTGGCGGGTCGGCAGACCACCGGCGCGGCCACCGGGCGCACCCGGACCGGCCTGCGCACCCGGGCCGCCGGGCGCACCCGGAGCACCGGGGGCACCCGGAGCACCCGGGCCCGCCGGAGCGGCCGGACCGCCCTGGCCGAGCTGCGGACGGCCGCCCTGCGGGGCACCGCCGGCCGGACCCTGGCCGAGCGCGGCCGGACCGGCCTGGCGGCCGGGCGGCATCTGGCGCTGCTGACGCGGCGTCGGGGTGACCCCGCGCTGCTGCTTGCCCTGGGCGGGGCCGGGGCGGCCGGCGCCGCGGCGGTCGCCGGAGTTGGTGACGTCCACGGGGAGCATGACCAGCGCGGTGGTGCCGCCGGAGTCGCTGGGACGGAGCTGGATGCGGATGCCGTGACGCAGCGACAGACGGCCGACCACGAAGAGGCCCATGCGGCGGGAGACGGAGACGTCCACCGTCGGCGGGTTGGCGAGGCGCTCGTTGATCTCGGCGAGGTCGTCGGGGCTCAGGCCGATGCCGGTGTCGTGGATCTCGACCAGCACGCGGCCGTCCGGCAGCGCGTGGCCGGTGACCCGGACGCGGGTCTGCGGGCTGGAGAACGAGGTGGCGTTCTCCAGCAGCTCGGCGAGGAGGTGGACGAGGTCGTTGACGACGCGGCCGGCGACCTCGGCCGACGGGACGGCGGCCAGTTCGATGCGCTCGTACTGCTCCACCTCGGATGCGGCGGCGCGGAGCACGTCGACCAGCGGGACGGGGCGGGTCCAACGGCGGCCCGGGTCCTCACCGGCGAGGACGAGGAGGTTTTCGCCGTTGCGGCGCATGCGGGTCGCGAGGTGGTCCAGCTTGAAGAGGTTGGCGAGCTGGTCCGGGTCCGCCTCGCGGCTCTCCAGCTCGGAGATGAGCGACAGCTGGCGCTGGATGAGGCCCTGGCTGCGGCGCGAGAGGTTGGTGAACATCGCGTTGATGTTGCCGCGGAGGAGGGCCTGCTCGGCGGCCAGGCGGACGGCCTCGCTGTGCACCATGTCGAACGCGTGCGCCACGTGGCCGATCTCGTCGGTGGAGTCGACGGCGACCGGCTCGACCGTGGTGTCGACGTCGTGCGGGTCGCTCTCCGAGAGGGTCTTGACCAGCTCGGGCAGGCGGCGCTCGGCGACGTCCTCGGCCGCGGCCTGCAGACGGGTCAGCGAGCGCACCATCGAGCGGGCGATCAGACCGGCGCCACCGAGGGCGACGAGCATCACCAGGGCGACGGCGACACCGATGATCAGGGCGTCCGTGTCGGCCTGCGACTGCAGGTCCTGGGCCTTGCCGTCGAGGTTCTCGATGAGCTTGGACTCGATCCGGCGCTCAGCGGTGATCTTGGCGCTGGACTTCTCGTACCAGTCCTTGTAGCTGACCGCCTCGGTCTGGTGGATACCGCCCTGGATGAGGATCGTCTGGGCGTAGCGGTCGGCGTCGGCGACCACCGAGTTGTAGCTCAGCTGGCTGCGCAGGTTGTCCAGGTCGTGCGCGGTGTAGATGTTGTTGAAGCTGGCGACCGCGTTCTCGTACGAGAGGCGCAGGCGGATACCGAAGGACTCGTCGCTCAGGCTGAGGTCGGGCGCCTTGGGGTTGGCGAGCGCGGCGCTGATCAGGGCCCGCTGCTGCGAGGTCGCGTTCTTGGCGAGCGAGAACTGCTGCAGTGCGCGGGTGGAGACGACCAGGTCCTTGTTGTTCGACGCGAGCGCGATGTCCTGGGAGATGGACAGCAGGTCGCGGATGATCACGTCGTAGGCGGTGATCGTCGACTGGATGTTCTGGTTGTTCTGGTACGGCAGGCTGCGGGTGTCCGAGACCGAGTTCAGGTCGCGGCGGATCTGCAGCAGCAGCGCCTTTCCGCCGGACAGTTCGAGGTTCTCGAACTTGTCGGAGGACGCGGTGAAGGTGCGGCTCAGTTCGTCGGTGGCCTTGCGGGCGGCGACGATGTCGTCGTCCAGCTGGGCGTTCGGCTCGTGCGTCATCGGACCGGCGCTGATGTCGCGCTCGGTCTGCAGCGCGTCCGCGAGGTTGGTCGCCTTCTTGGCCAGGTCGGACAGGTTGGCCATCTGGGCGAGTTGCTGCGAGTTCTCCATCGAGCTCTGGATGCGCAGGCCACCGAGGACCAGCGAGACCAGGACGGGGAGGGCGAGCAGGGCGATCAGACGGGTGCGGATACGCCAGTTGCGCATCGCGAGCCGGTTCAGACCGGTGGCCCGGCGTCGGGTCAGGGAGGTGCGGAGTTTGTCGCGGGTGGACTTCCGCTCCTGACCGTCCTCCTCCGGTCGGCCTACGCCCTCGGGCGTCATCGGATCGGCCGGGCCGCCCGGCGCCGCCGCCTGCTGGGGGGCTGCCACAGGCTCGCGCGACTCCGGGTTACCCGCGGCGCCGCTACCCCTTTTGAAACGTCCCTGCACTGGCGTCGCAACCTCTGGACCGGGCGTCCCGCCGCGTTGCCACGGCCTGGACGGTGTCGAGTTTCCATCCGCACCCCGGCCGGTCCGGGAGAGCGGGTCACCGGGGTGGACCACTCCCTACCCACGGTCCGTCGCATTCCAGCACAGCCGGGGAATCCCAACAAGGGCCGCAGGAACCGGGCGCCCGGCGCTACCGACCGCTTGCGGAATCTCACGGACTGTGCGGTAACCGGACCGGAATACCGCCTTTTTCGGACACTCGCCGGATACATGCCAACCCGACCGTAGATCGAAAAGAGTCACAGACCTTCCGGAATGCCCCTTATCGGCCGGATGTCGGAAAATTCCGGTACGGCGATATGTCGGATATCTGAGTTTTGCTCGATATATTGTGACCAAAATCACAGTCTAATGTGTAGCTTTGGTCACGGTCTCTATGGAAAGAGATCTCGTAACCTGGGCAGTCTCCGGAGCACGGCCCCGATCAGCCTGCCCAGAACCCCTCCGAATCAATCGGAATCACTCAGGCCGGTGCCGATCCGCCGCGGATCGCCCGGCCACGACCACGAGGTGCTCTCGATGTCCCAGGCGAAGAACGCCACCAAGTCCACGCTGTCCTGCCGCTCCACCGCGAACCCGCGCCGGACGACGCTGGCCTCGGTCGAGGACTTCAGCAAGATCCCCGGCGCCCGCCAGCCCGAGGACGTCGTGACCTACGGCACCGAACTGCCGGCCAGCACCGCCAACCCGCGCCGCATCCAGCTGATGGTCGCCCCGGTCGTCGTCCTGGCGGACTGACCGCACGCACGTACGCCGGAAGGCGCCGTCGCCACCGACGTGGCGGCGGCGCCTTCTGCTGTTCGCCCGCTCGCCTCCGGGACGCTCGGACCCGGCGCCGACGGTCGGTGCTCCCTCGCTCGTGCCTCGCTCCCTCGCGGTCTCGCCTCCGGGGCGGGTGCACGTCCGCTCGCCGCTTCCGCCCCAACCGCGCTGAACAGGGGCAAAGCGGTCAGGCGGGGCCCCACGCGATAGCCTGGAGGCCGATTGACGGGGCCGCGCCCACCGTGGGCGGGGCGCCCACCAGCGCCCGGGCGCGCCCCGGGCGGCCGACGAAGCGAGGGGTATCCCAGCCGTGCGCATTGCCAGGTTTTCCGTCCGGGAAGGAAGCCCTGCCGCCGGCAGTGTCTCCTTCGGCGTGGTGGAGGGCGACCCTTCCCAGCCCGACTCGCTGGTCGTCCACGCGCTGGCCGGCCACCCGTTCGGCCAGCCCCAGCCCACCGGCGAGAGCTACCGCTTCCAGGACGTCCGGCTGCTCAGCCCGATGCTCCCCAACAAGATCGTGGCGGTCGGCCGCAACTACGCGGCGCACGCCGAGGAACTGGGCAACCGGGTCCCGGACGTCCCGCTGACCTTCTTCAAGCCGTCCACCGCGGTGATCGGCCCGACCGAGAGCATCGCGTACCCGCCGTTCTCCTCGGACGTCCAGTACGAGGCCGAACTCGCCGTGGTGATCGGCCGGATGTGCCGCGAGGTCCCGCTGGACCGGGTGCCCGAGGTGATCCTCGGCTACACCTGCGCCAACGACGTCACCGCCCGCGACGTGCAGCAGCGCGAGGGCCAGTGGGCCCGGGCCAAGGGCTTCGACACCTCCTGCCCGCTGGGTCCGTGGATCGAGACCGACCTCGACCCGGCCGACCTGGCCGTCACCTGCACGGTCAACGGCGAGCTCCGCCAGACCGGCCGCACCTCCCTGATGGTCCGCTCGGTCGCCGAGCTGATCGTCCACATCTCCGAGGCCATGACGCTGCTGCCCGGCGACGTCATCCTCACCGGCACACCCGCAGGGGTGGGCCCCCTCAACGTCGGCGACGAGGTCGCCGTCTCCATCGAAGGCATCGGCACTCTCGCCAACAAGGTGATCAAGCGTGGCTAACACTGACCCGGCCGTCCGGGTTCGCTTCTGTCCGTCCCCGACCGGCAACCCCCACGTGGGCCTGGTCCGCACCGCCCTCTTCAACTGGGCCTTCGCCCGCCACAACGGCGGCACGCTGGTCTTCCGGATCGAGGACACCGACTCCGCCCGCGACTCCGAGGAGTCGTACGGCCAGCTGCTCGACGCCATGCGCTGGCTCGGCTTCGACTGGGACGAGGGCCCGGAGGTCGGCGGCCCGCACGAGCCGTACCGCCAGTCGCAGCGGATGGACATCTACGCCGACGTCGCCCGGCGCCTGCACGAGGCCGGCCACGCGTACCACTGCTACTGCAGCACCGAGGAGCTGGACGCCCGCCGCGAGGCCGCCCGCGCGGCCGGCAAGCCGTCCGGCTACGACGGGCACTGCCGGGACCTGACCGACGACCAGGTCGCGGTCTACAAGCTGGAGAAGCGCGAGCCGATCCTGCGCTTCCGGATGCCCGACAAGACCATCTCCTTCGACGACCTGGTCCGCGGCACGCTCACCTTCGAGCCGGAGAACGTGCCGGACTACGGCATCGTCCGCGCCAACGGCGCCCCGCTGTACACCCTGGTCAACCCGGTGGACGACGCCCTGATGGGCATCACCCACGTGCTGCGCGGCGAGGACCTGCTGTCCTCCACCCCGCGGCAGGTCGCGCTGTACGCCGCGCTCGCCGAGATCGGCGTCGGCAGCGGCACCACCCCGCGCTTCGGCCACCTGCCGTACGTGATGGGCGAGGGCAACAAGAAGCTCTCCAAGCGCGACCCGCAGGCCTCGCTCAACCTGTACCGCGAGCGCGGCTTCATCCCCGAGGGCCTGCTCAACTACCTGTCGCTGCTGGGCTGGTCGCTGGCCGAGGACCGGGACCTCTTCGACATCGACGAGATGGTCGCCGCCTTCGACATCGCCAAGGTGAACGCCAACCCGGCCCGCTTCGACCTGAAGAAGTGCGAGGCGATCAACGCCGAGCACGTCCGCAAGCTGACCCCGGAGGACTTCGCCGGGCGCCTGGTGCCGTTCCTGCAGGCAGCGGAGCTGCTGCCGGCCGAGCCGACCGCGGAGCAGCTGGACGTGCTCGCCAAGGTCGCGCCGCTCACCCAGGAGCGGATGGTCGTGCTGAGCGAGATCGTGAACATGGCCGGCTTCCTGTTCGTGGCGCCGGAGAAGTTCGCCGTCGACCCCGACGACGCCGCCAAGGTGCTGACCGCGGACGCCCGCCCGGTGCTGGAGGCCAGCATCAAGGCGCTGGAGGACCTCGCGGACTTCACCCCGGAGCCGATCCAGGCCGCGCTGCGCGCGGCGCTGGTGGACGGGCTGGGCATCAAGCCCAAGTTCGCCTTCACGCCGCTGCGGGTGGCCGTCACCGGCCGCCGGGTCTCGCCGCCGCTCTTCGAGTCCATGGAGCTCCTCGGCCGCCCCGAGACGCTGCGCCGCCTGCGCTCGTCCCTGGAC
>NZ_JBHWCL010000247.1:0-8216 GCF_042735125.1 Kitasatospora sp. NPDC059599
CGTGCCGGTCGTGCCGGCGCCGCCCGGTCCGTCCGCCCGGCACCGCAAACCGCGGCGCACCGCCCCGCCCAGCCTGGTGATGGCGGCGGGGACGGTGGTGTCCCGGGCCACCGGCTTCGTCCGCTCGGCCGTCCTGGTGGCCGTCCTCGGCTCGGGGGTGCTCGCGGACGGGTACAACGTGGCGAACACGGTGCCCAACATCCTGTTCGTGCTGCTGATCGGCGGCGCGCTGAACACCGCGCTGGTGCCCCATCTGGTGCGCGCCGCCAAGGAGTCGGCGGACGGCGGGGCCGCGCACGTCGACCGGCTGGTGACGGTGCTGGTGACGGCCCTGCTGGTGCTGACGGCCGTGGCGGTGCCGGCCGCGCCGCTCGTCGTGCGGGCGTACACCTCGTACGGCGGAGCGCAGTTGGACCGTACGGTGCTGCTGGCGTACCTGTGCCTGCCACAGGTGTTCTGCTACGGGCTGTTCACCGTGCTGGGCCAGATCCTGAACGCCCGGCGGCGGTTCGCGCCGATGGCGTGGGCGCCGGTTCTGAACAACCTGGTCGTGATCGCGGTCTTCGGCGCCTACATCGGCCAACGGTCCTTCTCGACCACCGACTTGACCGTGCTCGGTGCCGGTACGACGGCGGGCGTGGTCGCGCAGAGCCTGGTGCTGCTGCCGTGCCTGCGGGCCGCCGGGGTGCGGCTGCGGCCGCGCTGGGACTGGCGGCAGGCCGGGCTCGGCGAGCCGCTGCGGGCCGCCGGGTGGACGCTGCTGCTCGTGCTCAGCGACCAGGTCGGCTACTGGGTGGTGACCCGGCTGGCCACGCTCGACGGCGCGCGGGCCGCCGAGGCCGGGCTCCCCGGCGTCGGGTACACGGCGTACAGCAGCGCCTACCTGCTCTGGATCGTGCCGCACGGCGTGGTCACGGTGTCCCTGGTGACCGCCGTCGTCCCCGCGCTCACCGCGGCCGCCGACGCCCCGCACACCGTGCGTACCGTCCTCGCCCGCACCGTCCGCACGATCGGCGTGGTCACCGTCCCGGCGGCCTGCGCGTTCGCCGTCCTCGCGCCGCAGCTGTGCGCCCTCGCCTTCGGCCACGGCCGCACCGACTCCGCCGACGTCCAGGCGATCGCGGGCATGCTGACCGCCTTCGCGCCCGGCCTGGTCCTCTACTCGGCCTCCTACGCGCTGACCCGCGCCTTCTACGCGCTCGGCGACAGCCGCACGCCCTTCCTGCTCAACCTCCTGCCCGTCGCCGCCACCGCGCTCGGCGCCCTGCTCTGCCACCGGCTGCTGCCGCTGCGCTGGGCCGTCACCGGGACGGCCGGCTGCTACGGCGGCTCGTTCCTGCTCACCTGCGTCGCCGCCCACCTGCTGCTGCGCCGCCGCCTCGGCCCGCTGCCCGTGCTGGGCGCGCACGTCAGGCTGCTCGCCGCCGCCCTCCCGGCCGCGGCCGCCGCCTGGTGGACCACCCGCTACGGCCTGCTGCCCGCCGTCGCCGTCCTCGCCGTCGGCTACCTGCTGCTCGCCCACCTCCTCCGCGTCGAAGAACTGTCCGCCCTCACCTCGCGATTGCGCCGCCGGTGAAGCCGATGAAGCCGATGGAACCGATGAAGCCGATGGAACCGAGGCGATGGAACCGATGAAGGTGATGGAACCGATGAAACCGATGACTTCCGTGAACCAGCTGCCCGCCGACGTCCGGCGCACCCTCGACGCCCTGCTCCGTCCGGGCCATCCGCTGCGCGCCCAACTCCCGCACCTGCGCATCGAGTCCCGCTGCGCCTGCGGCTGCACCGTCCACTTCACCGGTACCGGCACCGCCGCGCGCGCGGAGATCGTCGCCGAGGCGGGCCTCGGCGACGACGGCGAGGTGCTGCTGTTCGCCGAGGCCGGGAGCCTGTCCTGGCTGGAGGTGTGCTCCTGGACCGACCCCAAGCTCACCCTCGCCGAAGCCGCCCGTTTCCTGCGCGGGGAACCCTGCGACCCCCGCTGATCGTCCTCCCCGGCATGCCCACCGTTCTCGTTCTCGGCTTCGACCCGCACACCGTGCCCGGCATGGACGGCGACGGCGTGCGGGCCGTCCTCGACGCCGAACTCGCCCGCTTCGCCGACCACGGCATCGACGCCGCGATGACCCTGGTCGCCCCCGACGACACCGCCGAGCCCGCGATCGTCGCGGCGCTCGACGGCCGCGGGTGGGACGTGGTCGTCATCGGCGGCGGCATCCGCAAGCCCGAGCCGGCCCTCCCGTTCTTCGAACTCGTCGTCAACCTGGTCCGCCGGCACGCGCCGCAGGCCGCCATCGCCTTCAACACCAGCGCCGCGGACAGCGTCGAAGCCGCCCTGCGCCGGCTCTGAGCCCAGGCCGAGGCCGGGGCCTGGGCCTGGGCCGGCGAAGGCCCCGCCCCGGCTACCGCGTCGGGTGCGGGTCGGCCAGTTCGCGGCGGTAGGCGAGCCCCGGGCGCTCGGCGAGCAGGATCTCCTGCCGGAACCGGAAGCCGTTGCGGGCGAGCACTGCCTGGGAGGCGGCGTTGTCGACGGTGGTGGCCGCGGTCAGGAAGCGCAGGCCGTACGGGCCGGCCGCGAGCCGACAGACCTCGGCGACGGCGGCGGTGGCGATCCCGCGGCCGCCGGCGGACTCGGCGACGCGGTAGCCGAGTTCGGCTCCGCCGTCGGCGAGGTCGACCAGGTTGACCCGGCCGACGAGCTCGCCGTCCGCGTCCCGGACGACGTGGAACCGGCAGGTGCCCTCGGCCTGCTCGGCGAGGAGCGCGCCGTGCCGGGCCGGGAACTCGGCGAAGTAGGCGTCCCCGCGGTCCGGCACGCTGCGGGCGAAGTACGCGCGGTTGGTGCGTTCGAAGGCCAGCAGGGCGTCGGCGTGGTCGGGGCGGAGGAGTTCCAGGCTCAGCATCCGGCCATTCTGGCCCGCAGGGCCTCGGTGAACCACTCGAATACGTCCCGCAGGCTCTCCCGGGCGGGCCAGCCGTTGATGACCGCCAGCAGCTGCCAGTAGCGGTCCGCGCGGGGGTCGTTCGCCGTCCCGAGGCGGTCGGACAGCCACTGGCGCAGCTCCTCGTCGTCCGGGCGTCCGAAGGCCTCGGCGTAGGCGGCGGTCAGGGCCGCGACGGCGGGGTCGGCGGCGGGGGAGGCGGGGGCGGTCCCGGCGGCCAGCGCGGCGCGGACCAGGGACGTCACGGTCCCGGTCAGCGCGATGTGCAGACCGCTGCGGTCCCCCTCCGCCCGCTCGGCGGCCTGGTGCTCGGCCATCTTCCGCACGGCCGCGCGGAAGTCCCGGTCCTGGACGAGTTCGCCCAGCTCGACCCAGGCCTCGACCTGCTCCGGCCGCGGCTCGTCGGGCAGTTCCGGCATCGCCGAGCGCATCATGGCGACGAACCCGGGGTCGGCGTCCAGGCCGCCGAAGGTCTCGTCGATGAAGTCGTGGACGAGACGCCGGCGTTCGGCGTCGGAGAGCTTGGCGAGTTTGTGCATCAGTCTCATCTCCTCGGGGGTGGAGCCGCGTTGGGCGACGGCGAGCAGCACCGCCCGGCGCAGCCGCAGGGTGCGGATCTGCACCTCCAGCGCCTCGGCGTGCGCGGCGGCGACCTCCTGCAGCGGGGCCTCCCGCTCCAGCACCCGGCGGACCGCGGGCAGGTCGAGCCCGAGTTCGCGCAGGGTGCGGACGAGGTCCAGCCGGGCGAGCGCGTGCACGTCGTACAGCCGGTAGCCGGCCGGGGTGCGGCCGGTGGGCGGGACGAGCCCGGTGTCGGCGTAGAACCGGATGGTCTTGACCGTGAGCCCGGTGCGCCGGGCGAGGTCGCCGATCGAGTACCGGATGTCGTCCGCAGTGCTGCCGTCCATGGGCACCACTGTGGACTCTCCCCCTGCCGGAGACTCAAGCCCGTTGCCCTCTAAGGTCATGGCCATGAACGACACTGACAACGGGGCCTCGATCCGCGTGCTGCTCGCCGAGGACCAGGGGATGGTCCGGGAGGCGCTGGCCGCGCTGCTCGGGCTGGAGGGGGACATCGACGTCGTCGCGCAGGTCGGGCGCGGGGACGAGGTGGTGTCGGCGGTGCTGGCGAACGAGGTGCAGGTCGCCGTGCTGGACATCGAGATGCCGGGGATGACCGGCATCGAGGCGGCGGCCGAACTGCGCCGGCAGGCGCCGCGCACCAAGGTGGTCATCGCGACGACCTTCGGGCGTCCCGGCTACCTGCGCCGGGCGATGGAGTCGGGCGCGGACGCGTTCCTGGTGAAGGACGCGCCTGCCTCCGAGCTGGCCGAGGCGATCCGCCGGGTGCTGCGCGGCGAGCGGGTGATCGACCCGGTGCTGGCGGCGGCCGCGCTGGCCGAGGGCGCCAACCCGCTGACTCCGCGCGAGCGGGACGTGCTGGGCGCGGCCGCCGACGGCGCGGTGAACGCCGACATCGCGCGGCGACTGCACCTGTCGGAGGGGACGGTCCGCAACTACCTCTCGATGGCGATCCAGAAGACCGAGGCCCGCAACCGCACCGAGGCGGTCCGGATCGCCCGCGAGAAGGGCTGGCTGTAGCCCCGTCGCGGATCAGTTCAGCCGGTGGCGGGCCGCCCGCGCCTCCTGCCGGACCTTGGCCGCCCCGTCCGGGTCGAAGGCGTCCAGGATCTGCGCGTACGCGTCCATCTCCGCCGAGCCGCCGAGGAAGTCCCCGGTGCGGACGAGGAGTTCGGCCCGCTCCAGCCGGAGCTGGGCGGGGTGGCGCGGCAGCAGCAGGGCGAGTTCGGTGGCCCAGAGCTGGGTGCGGGCGTGTTCGGGACGTTCGGAGGCCCAGGCCCGGATGTTGCCGAGCACCCGCAGCACGACGTCCAGCGGCTGGGCCGGGGAGAGCATCGAAGGCGTGAACTCGTGCCCGGCGGCGGCGACCAGGTGCTCGACGTCCCCGGGGTCGAGCAGCCGTCCGCCGTGGAACGGGTCGGCCAGGACGTAGTCGCCGCCGCCTCCCGGCCCGCCCACGGCGACGATGAAGTGGCCGGGCAACGCGACACCGTGGACGGTGAGCCCGGCCCGCCGTCCCACCGCCATCCACACCAGCGACAGGGTGATCGGCAGGCCGCGGCGCCGCCGCAGCACCTCGGGCAGCAGCGAGGACTCCAGCCGCCGGTAGTCGGCCTGCCGCCCGTGGAAGCGTTCCCGCCCGCCGAGGACGGCCGCGAGCAGGGCGGCGGTCTCCTCCGGTCCGGCGGGCGCCCGCTCGGCGACGGCCAGCCGGACGGCGGCCGCGTGCCGTTCCAGGGCGGCCTCGCAGGCCGCGAGCAGGGCGTCCACGCCCGGCGGCTCGCCGGGGTCGCCCGGGTCGAGCGCCGGGCCGTGCTCGGCGGCGGCGAGCAGGCAGAGCAGCACCGGGTCGGGCTGCTCCGCGCGGGCGGCGGTCCGGAAGCGGTCTCTGCTCTGCTCGGTCACGGTGACGGCGACGGCTTTCGTACGGCGGACGGACGGGGCGACGGGCGGTTCGGGCGACGGGCGACGGACGGTTCCGGCAGCGGACGGAACGACCCGAGCGCTACCCCTGGGGAAGAAGGGCGTAGTGGTAAGTGTGACTGGTCGTGAAGCCGAGTCGGTCATAGAGCGCGATCGCCCCGGCGTTCTCCGCCTCGACCTGCAGGTAACCGCCGCTCGCGCCCTCCTCGGCCGCCCGTGCGGCGAGCACCGCCATGACCGCGGTCGCCAGCCCGGCCCGGCGGGCGTACGGCTGGACCTCGATCGCGCCGAAGCAGGCCCACGGCCCCTCGATGACGCAGCGTCCGATCGCCAGCGGCGGCTGTCCCGGCGCGCCCGGCACGGTCGCGAACCAGACCGACGGGCCGCCGTGCAGCACCCGCAGCGCCGCCTCCTCGACCGCGGGGTCCCCGGTCACCCGCCGGTACAGCGACAGCCACGCCGGGTCCGCCGTCCGCGCCAGGCGCACCCGGTCGTGCCCGCCGCCGGTCCGGGCGAGCCCGGCCAGCGGGGTGGTGCGGACCAGGGTGGGCGCGTACCCGGCGCCGAGCCGGTCGAGTTCGGCGCGCAGCGGCTCCGGCGACCCCGGGGTGATCACCTCGACGTACGAGGGCAGCTCGCGCTCCGCGTACCAGGCGCGGACGGCCGCCAGGGCGTCCGGCAGCGGCAGCCCCGGGTCCCCGAGCGCCTGGACGGAGTTGGCCCGCCGGGTGAATCCGGCCGAGGCGCGCAGCGTCCACGCGCCGAGCGGCTGCTGCTCGACGGCCGGCCAGCCGCGGCCCGCGATCCGCTGCAGTTCGACCGGGTCGGTGACCGGCAGCGGAGCGCGCCGGGCGGGAAACGGCGGCACGACCTTGCCTGCGACCAGCAGCTTCTCCGGCAAGAAGACCGGGTCCCCGGTTCGAGGCACGATCGTCAACCCAAGATCGTCCCACGATGTGAGCACGCCGATCGAATCCCGGAACACCGGCCGGTCGTCCACGAACTCGGAGAGGCGTCGGACGGACACGCGTCGTCCCACGTCAGAGCGATCTATCCGGACCTCCGGACGATCGCTGACCGGGTTGCCTGTCGCCATGTGGCCACCTCCTGTGCATTTGCGGTCTCCGACCCGCGATACTAGGGGCGGGCATCGACGACGCCGCGCTCACCGCGCACGCGAGCAGAACAGAACGGGCCGCCAGGCCCTTCCTAGGAGGAACGACAGCGTGACCTACGTCATCGCGCAGCCTTGTGTCGACGTGAAGGACAAGGCGTGCATCGAAGAGTGCCCGGTTGACTGCATCTACGAGGGCGAGCGATCGCTCTACATCCACCCGGATGAGTGTGTCGACTGTGGCGCTTGCGAGCCGGTCTGCCCGGTCGAGGCGATCTTCTACGAGGACGACACTCCGGAGGAGTGGAAGGACTACTACAAGGCGAACGTCGAGTTCTTCGACGACCTGGGTTCGCCCGGTGGCGCCTCGAAGCTGGGCCTGATCGAGCGCGACCACCCGTTCATCGCCGCTCTGCCGCCGCAGAACGCCGACCACTGACGATCGGTGGCAACGAAGCTGTGAGCAACGACAGCACGCGCGCGCCGTTCCCGGGCCACCCGGGAGCGGCGCGCCGCGTTTCCGACCTCCTGCCGGTCTTCCCCTGGGACAAGCTGGAGCCGTACAAGGCGACCGCCCTCGCCCACCCGGGCGGCCTCTGCGACTTCTCCGTCGGCACCCCGGTGGACCCGGTCCCGGAGGTCGTCCAGAAGGCGCTGGCCGCGCACACCGACACCCCCGGTTACCCGACGGTCTGGGGCCCGCTGGAGCTGCGCGAGGCGATCGCCGGCTGGCTGCACCGGCGCCTCGGCGCCGCGATCGGCCCGCAGGCCGTCCTGCCGACCGTCGGCTCCAAGGAGCTGGTGGCCTGGCTGCCGACCCAGCTCGGCCTCGGCCCCGGCGACCAGGTCGCCTACCCCCGGCTGGCCTACCCGACGTACGAGGTGGGCGCCCGGCTGTGCGGCGCCGAACCGGTCGAGTACGACTCGGTGGACGAGCTGGACGGCTCCCGGGTGCGGCTGCTCTGGGTGAACTCTCCGTCCAACCCGACCGGCCGGGTGCTGGGCGCGGACGAGCTGCGCCGCGCCGTCGAGTGGGCCCGGGAGCACCGGGCGCTGCTGGTCAGCGACGAGTGCTACCTGGAGCTGGGCTGGGAGGCCGATCCGGTCTCCGTCCTGCACCCGGAGGTGTGCGGCGAGGACCACGAGGGCCTGCTGGCCGTCCACTCGCTCTCCAAGCGTTCCAACCTGGCCGGCTACCGCGCCTCCTTCGTCGCGGGCGACCCGGTGGTGGTCCGGGAGCTGCTGGAGGTGCGCAAGCACGGGGGCATGATCGTGCCCGCCCCGGTCCAGGCCGCGACCGTCGCCGCGCTGGCGGACGACGCGCACGTGGCCGAGCAGCGCGGGCGGTACGCCGCCCGGCGCTCGGCGCTGCGGGCCGCGCTGGAGGCGTACGGCTTCCGGATCGAGCACTCCGAGGCGAGCCTCTACCTGTGGGCGACCCAGGACCGGCCGTGCTGGGAGACGGTGGCCGAGTTGGCCGGGCTGGGCATCCTGGTGGCGCCCGGCGACTTCTACGGTCCGGCCGGCGAGCGTTTCGTGCGGGTCGCCTTCACCGCGACCGACGAGCGGGTCGCCGCGGCCGTGGAGCGGCTGGCAGCGGCGCGCTGACCGCACGGCGAAGGGCCGGTGCTCCTCCTGGAACCGTGGGTTTCAGG
>NZ_JBHWCL010000248.1:0-7938 GCF_042735125.1 Kitasatospora sp. NPDC059599
GCGGGGCAGTTCGCCCCGCGGCCCCGCCGCCGCTGCGCCGGTGAGATCCGCTCAGCAGGTGCCCGCCGGACGGTCACGGACCACCAGGTCGGTGCGGCCGACCGTGGCGTCCAGCCACACCACCCGGGTGCCCTGGTCGGCGGCGGCCTCGTACTGGCCGCCGCGGTTGCAGGACAGCCGCTGCGGGGTGCCGCCGGCGAGCGGGACCTGCCACAGCTTCGGCAGCGCGGCGTTGGTCCAGCCGCCGGCGGGCTTGTCGCCCTCGACCCGGTAGGTGACGGCCTGGTCGGAGACGGCGAGGGTGGTGGAGCGCGGGGCGTTCGGGGAACCGGCGCCCACCAGGTCGACGACGCCCGAGCCGTCCGGGGCCGCGGAGCGGATCGTGCTGCGCACGGTGCGGTCGTCGGGCAGGTCCACCCACAGCAGGCGCCCGCCCGCCAGGGTGAGGGAGCCGGCGCTGCTCGGCCCGGAGCCCGCCGGGGCGTGCGCGGGGTACCGCGCGGTGACCTTCCCGGCCGCGACGGAGTAGACGGTCGGTACGGTCACCTGCTGGTCACCGTCCTGCCAGGTCTCGGTCCAGGCGACGAGGCCGTCCTTGAGGGTGAGTTCGGACACGGCGTGCCCCTCGGGCAGCGGGAGCGCGACCGGCGCGGCGCCGTCGCGGCTCAGGTACGGCCGGGAGTGACCGTTCTCGGAGACCGTGAAGACGATGTCGGTGCCGGAGATCCGGGCGTTGCCGAGCTGCTGGGCGGGGGAGGTGGAGCGGAAGACGCTCCGTACGGGGCCGGCGCCGCTCAGCGGAGCGGTCAGCACCTCCTGCCCCGTGCCGGGGGGGCCGCCCATGGCCACCCACACGGCGTTCGTCCCGTCGGTGGCGGCCCAGCTGTGGATGCGGCCGTCCTCGGGGCTCAGGCGCACCGGGGTGCCGTGCCCGTCGACGGTACCGGTGTACAGCCCGGTGCCGGCGGCCCCGTCGCCGAGGATCACCCAGTGGCCGCGGGCGACGGCCGGGGTGGCCATGCCGTTGGAGACGTTCTGCAGCAGGATGCGGCTGTCGGTGCCGAGCCGGCGCTGCCAGCCGGGACGGATCCCGTGCGCGTCGAACGCGGCGGCCAGCGCCCGCAGTTGGCGCTTGTCCAGGCCCTGGTCGCGGCCGGCGGCGAGCACCGCGTCGCGTCCGGCCTGGAAGTCGTCCAGCGGGGTGAGGTAGTCGGCGAGCGCGTGGTAGACGACGCGGTCGGCGGTGAGCGGGTCGAGGGTGCGCCGGATGTCCCAGAGCGCGCCGCCGAAGATGGTGGAGTTGAGGTGCACCCCGCCCGAGTCGATGGAGTACCGGGTGCCCAGGAAGTCGGCCGTGGTGGTGCGGTGGTCGTCCAGACGGCGCGTGGCGCAGGCCTGCGGGGTGCCGGTGCGGCACAGGCTCTCGCCGAGCAGCGCCGCGGCGGGGTCGTCCATCGACAGGCCGCGGGCGGTGACCTCGATGGCGTTGCCGAAGTAGTCGGCGATGGCCTCGTCCATGGCGCCCGACTGGTTGAGGTAGAGCAGCTTGGCGGTGTGCTGGACGACGCCGTGGGTCATCTCGTGCCCGGCCACGTCCAGGGCGACGGAGAACGGGTAGGAACCGGGGCCGGAGCCGTAGACCATCTTGGAGCCGTCCCAGAACGCGTTCGGGAACGGCTTGCCGCCGTCGCTCACGTTCACCACCGAGACGATCGCCCCGCCCTGGCCGTCCAGACCGTTGCGGCCGAGCCGGTTGCGGTAGAAGTCGAGGACCAGCCCGGCGTTGACGTGCGCGTCGGTGGCACCGTCGTCCCCGGTGGCGGCGGGGAAGGCGGGGGCGGGGGAGGAGGCCGGGGCGGCGTCGGCCGGGACGGGCACGCCGTCGAAGTCGCCCGCGTCGCGCCCGGCGGCGTCGTAGGTGGTGACGGTGGCGGGGCGGGTGAGGTCGGTGAGCTGGTAGGTGCCGTCCGCCCGCTTGGCGATGTTCACCGCGGTGCTGCGCCCGTGGGCGTCGGGGGCGGTGCCGGTGGCGGGCTGCAGCCCGGTGCCCGGATCGGCCGGTGCGGGGGCGGCCGGTGCGGGGGCGGCCGGGGCCGGGTCGGCGGCGGGCCGGGGCGCGCGGGCGTCGTGGGCGAGGGCGACCGCACCGGTGGTGGCGTCGACGTACACCTCCCGGGCGGTGCCGCCCGCCGTGCCGCGCACGGTGTAGTGCTCGGTGAGGCGGCCGGGGCCGTCGGGCAGGATCACCGGGCCGTGGTCCTCGGCGGTGGCGCCGGCGCGGGCCGGCGGGTCGGGGAGCTCGGCGATGGCCGCCCGCCGCAGGGCCTCGGCCGGGACGGCGGGGGTGGTGGGGGCGCTCAGGCCGGTGAAGTAGCGTCCGCCCGCGGACTCCACCTTCTGCCCGGCGCCCTGGCCGGACAGGTGCACCAGGTACTGGCCGCCGAGCACCGGTATCCCGCCGTGGCGCTGCTCGAACCTGACGGTGCTGCGGCCGTCGGGGCCCGTCGTGGAGCCGAGTGCGGCGAGCTCGCCGGTGTCGATGCGGTAGCGGTCGGGGTGGGCCGCGAGGTGGGCGAGCGCGGCCCCGGCCGGGTCGCCGGGCGCGGGTTCGGACAGGCCGGTCACCAACTGCGGGGCGGCGGTGCCGGTGCCGTCCACCAGGGCGGGCACCGGGTCCGCGTCCGGTGCGGGGGCGCCTGCGGCCGGCAGGGCCAGGGCGGGCGGCACGGCCAGCGCCAGCATCACGACGGCGGTGGCACCGACGGCGAATGTGCCGGCGGTACGGGGGAGTCGGGGCACGGAGGTCCTCTCGCGCGTGGGTCGGGAACGCGGCGGCACGACGGCCACCGCACCGCCCACGATAGTCAGTCGGGCGACATATGTCGATCGATTACCTATCGGGGGCGGGGTGCCGCCGGGGCGCCGCGGGGGTGCGGTCGAGGTGCGGTCGAGGTGCGGTCCGGGCGCCGTCGAGGTGCGGTCGGGGTGCCGGCCCTCCTACTCCCGTCCACGTCCGTCCGTACCCGATCCGTTCAGGACGCGGTTCCGGTGCACCGTCAGCCGCCGACCGGTCCCGGCGCACCGTCAGCCCGCCGCCCTCCGGCGCGCGGTCAGCCCCGCCGTCGGTCGTCCCACAGGCCCGCGTCCGCCGCCCACGCCACCAGCTGGAAGGCGAAGGCCCCCGAGGCGGCCAGCCCGGCCAGGGCCAGGACGATCCAGAACGGGATCGACAGCGCGCTCGGCCGGCCGGTGGCCATCCGCCCGCCGTCCTCCAGCCGGACCCGGGTCTCGTGGCCGTCCGGGTAGGGCGCGTCGACCGGTCGCTCCTCGCCGAACGACCGCCCGTCCACGCTCCAGCGGTAGGTGCAGGCGTACGTCCTGGCCCCCAGACCGCCGCCCTCCACCGGGACCTGGCCGCTCACCCGGCAATGCGTCACCACGGCCGGCACGCTGCGCGGCTCGTGCACCCGGGTGCGGATGGTGTCGGCGGCCTGGGCCGTCGCGAACACCGTGCCCCAGGCGGCCAGCAGGAACACCACCGCGAACGCGCCGACCGGCGCGAACCCCCGGCCCGACGCCCGCCCGCGCAGCGGGACGGCCGCGGCCACCGCCACCGCCAGCGCGGCCGCGCACACCGACTCCCGCACCCCGCCCACCGGTTCGTCCAGCGACCAGTGCCACACCGCCGTCGCGCCCGCCACGGCCAGCACCGCCAGTGCCACCGCGGCCGACGCCGTCCACCCCCGGCCGCGCCCCCCGTCCGTCACGGCGCCGTCCTTCCCCCGTCGTCCAGCCTTCCCGTCGATCCTCCTACCGCCGGGCAGCCCGCCCACACCCCCGGGCCGGGTTCCGTGCCGAGCGGTGACGCGGCCGCGACATCGTCACACCGGGCCGCGGCGGCCCATTGCGGTTAGATCACGACGTGTCCGGTTCATCAAGCATTGGGGGAGAGTGCGGTGATTGATTTTGTTGGCAGCGCCTTCAGCGAACTCTCATAATTCCTGCTGACACGCGTGACGGACGGTCCGGAGAACCCGCTGGGGGGAGTACGTCCCACGAGGGGGCCCCGCGCGTGGAATTCCGCATTCCTTCCCTGGGGGAGTCCCTTGCCCGAGCCCGAGAACGAGAGCGCCGCCGCCGAACCTCCGGCACCGGCCCAGCCGCCCGCGCCTGTTCCTGCCGCCGCTCCCGGAGAGCAGCCCGCTGCCGCGCCGGCCGCCGAGCCTGCCGTGCCGGGCGCCGCCACGACTGCCGAGCCCGCCGCCACGCCTGCCGCTGACCCTGCCGCGCCCGCCGCCGCGCGCCGCCTGCCGCGCGCCGTCGGCGTCGCGCTGGCCACCGCCGGCCTGCTCGCGGTCACCGCGGCCAGCGCCGCGGTGACCGTCGCCGTCGGCAAGCCCGACCCGCACCCGGCCGCCGCACCCGTCGTCACCGCCGCCCCGCAGGCGAGCGCGAGCGCCACCGCGAGCGCCTCGCCCACCCCCGAGCCCGTCCCGGTGCCGACCGCCGTCCCGACCGAGCCCGCCCCGGCCAGCACCGTCAAGGGCACCGTCAGCGGCGGCAAGCACGCGGGCGACCTGCGCTACTTCCTGCTCCCGATCCCCGCCGGCGGCGAGTCCTACGGGCCCGCCGACGGCATGACGATGACCGACGACGACGTCGCCGAGATCTTCGGCAAGCAGGACGGCATCAAGGACATCCTCGCCTCCTACGGCTACAAGGAGGGCGCGAGCCGGATGTACCGGACGGCCGACGGCAAGGCCGAAGTGACCGTCACCCTGCTGCACTTCGGCTCCGCCTCGATGGCGACCGACTTCGTCAAGGGCTACAAGATCAAGTCGCTGGACCCGATCGACCTCGACGGCCTCCCCGACGCCCGCGGCTACCTGAAGAAGCCCAAGCAGCAGGCCTACACCGGCTCGATGACCGGCATCGCCAGCCAGGGCGACGTCCAGTACACGATCGACGTCGACGTGAAGGGGACGCCCGACAAGGCGCTGCTGAGCGAGCTGATGAAGCGCCAGCGCGACTGGCTCGCCTCGGGCGGCTGAGCCCCGCGCACCCCGCGCGCCGCCGCCCGCCCACCGACGCCACCCTCCCTTCCTCCTCTGGAGCCACTCCCGTGACCACCGAACCCGCGGAGCCGGTGCCCGCCGCGCCCGCCGCGCCACCGGCGCCGCCCGCGCCCGCCGTCCCGCCGCCCCTGACGCCGCCCGCCGCCGACCCGTACGCCACCGGGCCGTTCCCGACCCAGCCGGGCGAGCTGCTGGAGACCGGCCCCGAGCGCGCACCCCGCACCCCGCGCCGCCCCCGCCCGGTCGCCCTGGCCGCCTGCGCCCTGGCGCTGGGCGCCCTGGCCGGCGGCGGCGTCGGCTACGCCGTGCAGGCCCAGCGCCCGCCCACGCCGCTGCCGCCGCTGCAGGTCGCCCGCCCCGCCTACCCGGCCGGGACGGTCGACCCGGCCGCCCTCGCCGCCCAGCAGCCCGCGCCGCCGGCCATCGAGGGCGACCTGACCAAGCTGCTGATCACCGCCCCCGAGGGCAGCACCCCCTGGGGTGACAGCCCGGACAAGCCCGGCTGGGTCTCCATCGGCGAGATCGCCGAGCAGAGCGGCAACGCGGCCCTCACGTTCCGCGACCTCGCCTCGCGCGGCTTCCGGCGCGCGGCCGAGGTCGACTGGAAGAAGGACGACACCCGCTACCGCGTCTCGCTGGTCCAGTACACGGCCGACCACGCCGACGAGGCGAAGTCCTCCAGCTGGGTGCCGTTCGCCGACGGCGCCAACGGCGGCTACAAGGTCGAGACCGCGGCCCGGAACTGGGCCGAGAGCACCGAGCAGTACTACTACGGCGAGGCCGTCGCCAAGCGCGGCTCGGTGCAGATGACGATCGAGGTCTTCGGCACCCAGCAGGTGAGCGCCGACGTCCTCAAGGACCTCGCCAAGCGGCAGTGGGAGCGGCTGATATGAACGACGACACCGTGACCCCGGCCCCCGGGGCCCCGCACGCGGAGGCGCCGGCCCCCGAGGCGCCGAACTCCACCGCGCCGCACGCGGAGGCGCCGGACTCCGCCGCGACGCACCCCGAGGCCCCCGAGGCCCCGCACGCCGACGCGACGCACCCCGCCGCGCCCAACGCCGCCTCCCGCCGTCTGCTGCGCGCGGGCGCCGCGACCGCCGCGGCCGCGCTGGTCGGCGTGGTCATCGGCATCGGCATCATCAAGACCCAGTACGACGACCCGGCCCCGGCCACCGCAGCCGCCCCGTCCACCGGCCCCACCCCGACCGCGACCGCCACCCCCTACGGTGCCAAGTCCAACGGCAGCCACTTCGGCTCGCTGCGCGACCTGCTGCTGCCCGTCCCCGCCGGCTACGAACCCGGCCCGGACGACGGCGTCTACGGCAACGACACCGAGCTGAACGGCGAGCAGCTGTCAGCCCAGCTGGACGCCGAACTCCAGCAGGTCCCCAAGGAGAAGCGCGACAAGCTCCGCTCCTACTGGGAGGGCCTGCACGTCAAGGCCACCGGGGTGCGCACCTACCTCGCCGGCAGCGACGACCTGGTCATCGGCCTGAAGCTGCGCCAGTTCAACCAGCAGGAAGTACAGCGGATCAACGAGTACACCGCGGTCTTCACCGGCGACACCGGCCTGTTCCGGATCGGCCCGTCGATCCCCGGCCACCCCGAGGCGCACTGCTACCTGATGCCTGCGCCGCCGTCCGCCCCGATCGACTACCTGGAGTGCTCGGCCGCCGAGGGCGACCTGCTGGTCGTCATGAACGCCGAGGGCGTGGCACCGCTGCCCAAGGACAAGATCGTCGCCCTCTTCACCCTGCAGCTCGACCGACTCGCCCGCCCGGGAGCGTCAGCATGACCGACCACTCCACCCCGCCGCAGCCCGCGTCCGACCCGCTGCCGCCGGCCCCGCCGGCCCCGCCGGCCCCGCCGGCCCCGCCGGCCCCGCCGGCCCCGCCGCTGACCGAAACGGCCATCGGCGCCGTCGAGTTCACCGAGCCCGCCGCCGTCGAGGATCCCGTCGAAAGGCTTGCCCACCGGGCCCGCCGCCGCAAGGCCGCGGTGCGCTGGAGCTGCGCCGCCCTGGTGTTCGCCCTCGCCGGCACCGGCACCGCCCTGGCCGTCACCGCCCCCGAGCGCACCGACATCCCGGGCCTGGCCACCGCGAAGGACGGCCGCTACACCTTCCCGCCGCTGGCCCTGCCGCCCCTGCCCTCCGGCAAGCCCGCGCCGGACGCCAAGGGCAAGACCCTCCACTACGCGGACCTGCGCCACCTGCTGCTGCCCGCCCCCAAGGAGGCCGGCGGCGCCGTCACCGCCCCGACCTTCCCGGTCCCCACGCTGAGCCCCACCGCCCCGGGAACCCCGACGGCGTCGCCGAGCGCCCCGCCGAGCGCCTCCCCGACGGCCACGCCCACCGCCGCCGCGGCCACCGCGGACTGGGTGCCCTGCGACGCGATCCTCGCCGAGCAGCAGGACCCGGCCAAGCTGCACGAACTGCTCCTGCAGAACGCCTGCCGCGCGGCCACCGTCCGGGAGTGGACGACCTCCGACGGCACCCGCACCCAGATCCGGCTGCTGCGCTTCGGCTCCGCCGGCGAGTCCTGGGACACCTACACCTCGCTGCGCAACAAGGGCCGTTCCAAGGCCGCCCCCGACACCAAGTCCACCTCCCACGAGAACTGGGACACCGTCGACAGCGTCGAGCTGACCACCCAGGAGTCCACGGCGACCGGCCCCAAGGGCACCCCCACCGCCCGCGTCGCCTACCTCGCCGCCGCGGACGTCCTGGCCGTCATCACCATGACCAACCCCGACGGCATCCCCATCGCCCCCTTCCGCCAGGTCGTCACCCTCCAGTCCGACCTCCTGGCCTGACCCGGGCCCGCCCCGGCGTGCGCGGGAAGTCGGCCCGGCCGACTTC
>NZ_JBHWCL010000249.1:0-1907 GCF_042735125.1 Kitasatospora sp. NPDC059599
GCCGCGGCCCGGGCCCGCGCCTCGGCGGGCGGCTCGGCGGGGCGGCCGGGCGCCGGGACGCCCTGCCGGGCGCCGTCCTGCGGGGCGGGAGCGGCCGCTGCCCGACCGGGGCGTGCCGTGCGCGGGCCGGCGCCGGCGGTGCCGCGCGCCGCGAGTTCGCTGAGCCGCTCGTGCAGTGCGGCCGCGCCGGGCCGCTCGGCGGGTTCCTTGGCGAGGCAGGCGCGGATCAGCGGCGCCAGTTGCGGCGGCACCGCCGACAGGTCGGGCTCCTCGTGGACGACGCGGTACAGCATCACCTCGGAGGACGCCCCCGAGCCGAAGGGGGTGTCCCCGGTGAGCGCGTAGGCGAGGGTGGCTCCGAAGGCGAAGACGTCGGTGGCGGGTGTGACGGCGGCTCCGCGCACCTGTTCGGGCGCGAGGAAGCCGGGGGAGCCGACGGCGGTGCCGACGTGGGTGAGCGTGCTGGCGCCGCGTGACCACGCGATGCCGAAGTCGATGATCCGCGGGCCCCGCGGGGAGAGCAGGATGTTGGACGGCTTGAGGTCCCGGTGGACGACCCCGGCCTCGTGCACCTTGACCAGTCCGTCGGCGAGCGCGGCCCCGATCCGGGCGGCGTCGGCCCAGTTCAGCGGCCCCTCGTCGCCGACCTGCTTGTACAGCGAGGGCCCGGGCACGTACGCGGTGGCCAGCCAGGGCCGGTCGGCTTCGATGTCCGAGCCGACCACGCGGGCGGTGCAGCCGCCCCGGATCCGGGAGGCGGCGGCGATCTCGCGGGCGAAGCGGGTGCGGAACTCCTGGTCCTCGGCGAGTTCGGCGCGGATCAGCTTGAGTGCGACGCGCTGCCCGCGGCGGTCGGACCCGAGGTAGACCACGCCCATGCCGCCGGCGCCCAGTCGCCGGTGCAGGCGGTACGGCCCGACGATGCGGGGGTCCTCACGCCTCAGCCGCATCATCGCCATGTTCCGTTCCCCGTCAGCCTGTGGTTGAGGCCCCGTCGGTTGGGCCGTCGTCAGTTCCTGTCTGGCACAGCTTACGGACTGCCTGCTGCGGTGTGCTGATACGCAACACCTCCAGCGGCCGTGCGATTGTCTGATCTTGCGTTGACCCGCAGGTCACAGGGGTGCCGGATCGGCTCTCGGGGTTACCCCTCAGGGTTCCCCCGGGGGTCGGGTCAGCCCTGCCTCCCCCTGCGGTAGTAGGCCCCGAGTCCGGGCGTCATCCTCCGGGACGTCCGAGGAACAGTACGACGGCATGACGCCCGCAGGGGCCCCCGACCAATAGCGTTGTGTTCAGCGGTGGACGGGGAGCTCGTCCCCCGAGGTAAGCCGTTCACCGCGCCAACTCGACCGGATCAGGAGCAAGGGCATGGCACCGCAGCTCACGGGAACCCCCCGCCGCCGTCGGCAGGCCTTCGTCCAGTCCCGGTCGACCGCCGAGCAGCCCACGCGGCACCCCGCGGTGGCGCTGGCCATGGCCCTGCCGTGCGCCGTGCTCCTGATACTGCTCTTCGGCGGGTGGGACCAGATGGCGAACCAGGCGCAGGCCGTCGCCGATCTGATCAGCCGCTGAGGAGCACCTGAGAAGGACGCCGTCCCCTAGGGGGCGGCCACAGAAACGGGCACCGGTCCCCTGGGGACGGGGAGCGGTGCCGCCGGGGAGGCCGCGGCCGCGATCACACGCGGACGGGCGTGTGCGGTGCGCAGAGCGCCCCGGCAGGCGGAGACGCCGCGTACGGACGTCGGTGAGGGCGTCCGTACGCGGCTCTTCTCTTTTCCGGGCCTTGGGCGTCTCTGGGCCGAGGGCCGCGGCCGGCCGGTGCCGGTGCCTGTGCCCGAGTCGGCGAACGCAAAAGGCCGGGGCCGCGATCCTCACGGAACGCGGCCCCGGCCGTTACTGTGCGCGATACG
>NZ_JBHWCL010000249.1:2003-7769 GCF_042735125.1 Kitasatospora sp. NPDC059599
TACTGGGATTGAACCAGTGACCCCTACCGTGTCAAGGTAGTGCTCTCCCGCTGAGCTAATCGCGCCTGGTGTGGCGGTCCTGCAGCAGACCTCGAAGGGCCCGACGTGCGCGATACTGGGATTGAACCAGTGACCCCTACCGTGTCAAGGTAGTGCTCTCCCGCTGAGCTAATCGCGCCTGGTGTGGCGGTCCTGCAGCAGACCTCGAAGGATCCGACGTGCGCGATACTGGGATTGAACCAGTGACCCCTACCGTGTCAAGGTAGTGCTCTCCCGCTGAGCTAATCGCGCGCACGGGGACGCCCCCGGTGGAACCGGGGGATCCTCTTGGAGGTGGAGACGGGATTTGAACCCGTGTACACGGCTTTGCAGGCCGTTGCCTCGCCTCTCGGCCACTCCACCAGGCAACACATGAAGAACGATCTTACACTGTTCTCCATCGAGCGGACGACGAGATTCGAACTCGCGACCCTCACCTTGGCAAGGTGATGCTCTACCAACTGAGCCACGTCCGCCTGTCTCCCGGGGGCCTCACCGGTTTTCCCGGCTGCGCTCCCTGGCGACGTGTTGAACTCTAGCGGATTCCCGGGCCAGCTAAAAATCCGTTCCCGCAGCGTGCCGAGGGGATGCCCGTCGAGTGCCGTCGCGTCGGCCTCCGACCGCGGTCATCGGCCGTCACCTGCGGCGCTCCCGGACGATCATCCGCAGGTCACCCGGCGCACACCCGCGCGACGTCCGTGGCTGCTCACGCCCGGGTCCGTACGCCCGCGCGCACGCACGGTCACACAGGGCCGGGCCCGCGCCCCCGACCTACACTTCAGGCACCGCCGCCCAGCACACCGCGCAGGAGAACCGTGTCCGGCCACCCCGACCCCCGCACCCCGCTCGCCCGCTTCGGCGGCCGCCTGGCCACCGGACTGCGCGACGTCACCTCGGACCCGGCCGCCCTCGACTCCTCCGGCTACTGGGCCGTCGCCTACGACTTCGAGGGCCGACTGACCTGCGCCCGCTTCGACGAGCTCCGCCCCGCCCCCGCCCCGCCCTCCGGCGCGGGCTGGCGAGGCCCGGACGCCGGCACCTGGCACAGCTCCCTCGACCGCGCCGCCTACGTCGCGGGCGTACGTCGCATCCGCGAGCACATAGCCGCGGGCGAGGTCTACCAGGCCAACCTCTGCCGGGTGCTGTCCGCGCCCCTGCCCGACCCGGACCTCAGCGACGTCGACGCCCTCACCGGCCTCCTCGCCCACGGCAACCCCGCCCCCTACGCCGGCACCATCCGACTGCCCGGCCACGGCGTCGAGATCGCCACCGCCTCACCCGAGCTCTATCTGCGCCGCACCGGCCGCACCGTCTCCTCCGGCCCGATCAAGGGCACCGGCCGCACCGAGGACGACCTCCTCGACAAGGACCACGCCGAGAACGTGATGATCGTGGACCTGGTCCGCAACGACCTCGGCCGCGTCTGCGACACCGGCACCGTCACCGTCCCCGACCTGTGCGCCGTCGAGAAGCACCCCGGCCTGGTCCACCTGGTCTCCACCGTCGAGGGCACCCTGCGGGAGGACGCCGACTGGCCCGAGCTCCTCGCCGCCACCTTCCCGCCCGGATCCGTCACCGGCGCCCCCAAGTCCAGTGCCCTGCGGATCATCGACGCCCTGGAGACCGCCCCGCGCGGCCCCTACTGCGGTGCCGTCGGCTGGGTCGACGCCGACCGCGGCGAGGGCGAACTCGCCGTCGGCATCCGCACCTTCTGGGTCGACCGGACCGACCCCGGCGCGCCCGTCCTGCGCTTCGGCACCGGCGCCGGCATCACCTGGGGCTCCGATCCCGAACGCGAGTGGGCGGAAACCGAACTGAAGGCCGCCCGACTGGTCGCGATAGCGTCGGGCAGCGAACCCGACCACACCGGGGCGTGAGCCACACCGTCCACCGCCCCCGCTGAGGAGCAGCCCCGATGCACAACCGCACCACGAGCTGGGTCAACGGCGCCCTCGTCGACTCCGCCGACGCCGCCGTCTCGGTCCTCGACCACGGCCTCACCACAGGCGACGGCGTCTTCGAGACCATGAAGACCGTCGACGGCAAGGCCTTCGCGGTCACCCGCCACCTCGACCGGCTCACCCGCTCCGCCCGCGGCCTCGGCCTGCCCGACCCCGACCACGACCTGGTCCGCGAGGCCTGTGCCCGGGTCCTCGCCGCCAACCCCGCGCCGCTCGGCCGCCTGCGCGTGACCTACACCGGCGGCCCGGCCCCGCTCGGCTCCGAGCGCGGCACCACCGGCCCCACCCTCGTGGTCGCCATGGGCGCCATCGGCCGCCGCCCCGACGAGACCGCCGTCGCCGTTGTCCCCTGGCGCCGCAACGAGCACAGTGCCGTCGCGGGCCTGAAGACCACCTCCTACGCCGAGAACGTCGTCGCCCTGGCCGCCGCCCACCGCACCGGCGCCTCCGAGGCCCTGTTCGCCAACACCGCCGGCCGGCTCTGCGAGGGCACCGGCTCCAACGTCTTCGTGGTCATCGGCGGCCGCCTGCTCACCCCCGCCCTCGCCTCCGGATGCCTGGCCGGCATCACCCGGCAGCTCGTCATCGACTGGTGCGGAGCCGAGGAGGCCGACCTCCCGCTCGACGCCCTCCGGGACGCCGACGAGGTCTTCCTGACCTCCACCACCCGTGACGTCCAGGCCGTCACCCGCGTCGACGACCGCGAGCTGGCCGGCATCGGCCCCGTCACCGCCGAGGCCATGAAGGTCTTCGCCGAGCGAGGCGACGACGACCTCGACCCGTGATCCCCGCCTCCGGGAGACGGAACCGGCCGCGTGCCCGACCTCGTGGATAACCTCCCGGACAAGGGGAAGGGACCACCACATGACCACCACGCTGCGCCCCGAGGGCCCGGAGACACCCACCGCGGCCGGCGGCCGCACCAGACGCTGGCGGATCCTGTCGAACGGCCACCCGGTCGGCGCGCTGCGCACCACCGGCACTCCGCACGACGGCCGACTCTGGGGCGAGATATCGGAGTTGGAAATCACCGAGGGGCGCGGCCGGGGGCGCGGCACGTTCGGCGCGCTGGCCGCGGAGGAGGTGCTGCGCCACTGGGGCTGCACCCGGGTGGACGTCAAGGTCCCCGAGTCGGCGCCGATCGCACGCGCCCTCGCCGCCACCCTCGGCTACACCGAGCGGATGCGGTCCCTGCACAAGCGCCTCACCGATGCCCCCGCCCTGCCCGCCGGACTCACCGCGCGCCCGATGGACCCCGCGGCGCTCCAGGACTGGCTCGACGGGGGCACCGAACGCTTCGCCCGCTCACTCGTCGCCTCCGGACTCACCGAGGACCAGGCGCGCGCCAAAGCGGGCGGCGGCGGGCGGACCCTGCTGCCGCAGGGCACCGAGACCCCCGGCGTCGTCCTGAGCAGCCTGTACGGCGCCGACGGCGGGCCGGACCCCTGCGGCTCGGTCTGGGTGGCCCTCCACCTGCGTGACCTGCCGGACGGCGAACCGCTCGCCTGGGTGATGGTGGTCGAGGTGTCCCGGGCCCACCGGGGTCGGGGACACGGCCGCGCCCTGATGCTGCTCGCCGAGCGGGAGTGCCTCGCCGCCGGGGTGCGCAACCTCGGCCTCAACGTCTTCGCCGACAACGAGGTCGCCATCCGGCTCTACGAGTCGCTCGGCTACGCGGTCACCGACCGCCTCTACGGCAAAGCACTCTGACGTGCCGTCAGGACGTTCGCGCCGCCTCGATGACGGCCACGATCCGTTCCCGCAGCCCGTCCTGGCTCTGCCCGCCGTCCAGGCGCTCACCACCGATCACGTACGTCGGCGTACCCGTGACCCCGATCGCCTTCCCCTCGGCCTGGTCGGCGTCGACGGTCAGCATGTGCCGGCCGTCGATCAGCGCGGTGTCGACCTCGTCGGCGTCCACCCCGACCTCCCGGGCGACGTCCAGCAGCACCTGCTGCCCCCGTGCGTCCAGGTCCTCGACCCGGGCCAGCAGCGCCTCCACGAACGGCCAGCCCAGCCCCTGGTCGAACGCCTCCTCGGCCGCCTCGGCCGCGGCGTACGCGTGCTTGTGCTTCTCGAGCGGGAAGTGCCGCAGCTCCACGGACAGTGCGTCGCCGTACTGCGCGCGCAGCGCCCGTACGTCGTCCAGCGCGGTGCGGCAGTCCGGGCACTGGAGGTCGCACCAGAACTCGAGGCGGGGGAGGGAACCATCGATCATTCCCCCAGTGTTCCACTAGTGGGCGTCCGCTCCGGCCGGCGGTGCGCCCGAGGGCGGACCGACAGGGAGGCACCGATGACCAGGACGACCGGACGCGAAGGGGTGGCCCCGTGCTGAGCGCGGCGATCAGCTTCATCCTCACGGCGGGCGGGGTGGTTGTGGCGGGCCTGCGGGCTTACCAGCGGCGCTTCCTGTCGGCGACCCGCTGGTTCGCGGTCGCCCTGCTGCCCGCCGGGCTCTACCTGACCGGCCTGTTCCCGCTGGCGAGCACGATCGGCCGGGCGTTCACCGACTGGGCGGCCAAGCTGGTCCTCGACCCGCGGGTGTGGACCGGCATCGCGCTGCTCGGCGTCTCCGCGGTCCTGCTGGTCACCACCCGCTGGGTCGGCCGCCGCGGCGCCGTCGAGGCTGAGCCGCAGCGTCCGGCGGCCGCCGGTCCCGCGCCCGAGCGTCCGGCGGTGGCACCGGCGCCCAAGGCGCCGAAGAAGCCGGCCGGGGGCAAGCGCGACGACGGCCTCGGCGACTTCGCCGACATCGAGGAGATCCTCCGCAAGCGCGGGATCTGACCACCGGATCCGGACGCCGGACCCGAGCGCGGACCCGGGGGAGAGGCCCGGGAGGACAGGAGTCCGGGGCCCGGAACCCCAGGCGAGTGCCCCCGGTGTCAGGCGGAGGGGACGGCTTCCGCCGAGCGTTGCCGCGCCCGGTAGGCGGCGACGTGCAGCCGGTTGCCGCAGGTGCGGCTGTCGCAGTAGCGCCGCGAGCGGTTCCGGGAGAGGTCCACGAAGACCCGCGCGCAGTCCGGTGCCTCGCACCGGCGCAGCCGTTCCCGCTCGCCGGCCATGAGGATGAAGGCGAGGGCCATGCCCAGCTCGGCCGCCAGGTGGTCGCCGAGCGCGGCGTGCGGTGCGAAGTAGTGGATGTGCCAGTCGTGGCCGTCGTGGTCGGTCAGTCGGGGCGTCGTCCCGGCGGCGGCGACGATCGCGTTGACCAGCTCGGCGGCCTCGGCGGTGGACTCCGTCCCGAACACCTCGCGCAGCCGGGTGCGCAGCTCGTGCACCCGGCGCAGGTCGTCCTCGGTCAGCGAGTCGATCTCGCTGATCTCCTGGCGGACCACGAAGGCGTCGAGCGCGGCGACGTCCGGCAGCCGCTCGGCGCCGCACACCTCGGGTGCGGTGTTGAGCAACTCCACGAGGATGCTCAGCGCGCACTCGGTGTCATGGGTGATCAGCACGTTGGGGGCTCCTCGCGCAGGGGGACTCCGATACCCCGCGTCCACGGTTACCCCAGACCATACCGGGCCTTGTGCCAGAAGGGCGGCGCGTTCTTTCGAAGGTGTGCACGGATCCCGTCAGAGCGTCCGAAACCGGGCGTCGGCCCGCGGTTTCGGCCTTCGAACCCGAGCGTGGAGCCGGTCTCCGCACGGCCAGTTTCCGAGCGGCCAGTTTCCGAGCGGCCCGTCTCCGCGCGGCCGCGCCGCGCGGCCGTCTCCGTGCACGAGCCGGAAAGACGACGGCGCCCGGCACCGAGGCCGGCCACCCGTTCGGG
>NZ_JBHWCL010000250.1:0-7601 GCF_042735125.1 Kitasatospora sp. NPDC059599
TGCGGGCGGGGCCGACTCCCCACGCACCGGGGTCAGGCGACGGCCTGGCGGCGCCAGCGGCGGTAGGCCGGTTCGAGGCCGGAGAGGATGGTGTCGAAGCGGCGGGTGGTGGTGGCCGAGTCGACCTGGAGGCGGCTGATCTGCAGGGGGTGGGAGGGGAGGCGGGGGCCCAGGCGGTGGTCGGAGAGGAAGCCGAGGCGGTAGCCGAGCTCCTGCAGAACGGTTTCGGCACGCGGGTCGTGGCCGCCGTCCGGGTAGGCGAACGCCGTCGGCGGCTCGCCGAGCCAGCGGGTGAGGGCCTCGTGGGCGCCGGTGATCTCGGCGCGGACGGTGTCATCGTCGCAGCGCCCGAGGCACGGGTGCCCCTGGGTGTGGTTGCCGATCGCCACGCCGCCGTCCCGCAGGGCGAGGAGGTCGGCGGGGGTGAGCTGCTCCTGGCTGGGCGGTCGGCGGTCGGCGCTGACCCGCAGTTCGTGCAGGCTGCGCCGGCGGTCCGGGTCGGGCATGGCCTTGAGCCGGCGGAGCAGCTGGGAGGGGTGGCCGCAGTCGAGCGAGCGGGCGCGGCCGCCGTGCCGGGCGAGGAAGTCGGCCTCGTGCCACCAGAAGGGCCGCTCGGTGCCGATGAGCTCCGAGATGACGAAGGCGGTGGCCGGAATGCCACGGGCGTGGAGGGCGGGCAGGGCGTGGGTGACGACGCTCCGGTCGGCGTCGTCGAAGGTGACCAGGACGCTCCGGGGCGGCAGAGGTCGCCGCTCGGTCACGGCCTGGAGGACGGCGGTGAGCGAGACGGGCGTGGCGAGCTGCTGGAGCCGGTCGAGCTGGGCGCCGAAGGACCGGTGGTCGGTCACCCCGTGGTACGCGAGCACGGCGAGACGCTGGGCGGCCCGGGCCCGGAACAGCGGCTGGACGGGGGCGAACCGCAGCCATTCGCCCCGTGGGTCCTGCTGTTCCGTTTCGACGGCCGGTCGGCGACGGCCCCCGCCGTGCCGGCCGGCCTCGTGCCGCTCCGCCGCGCACCCGACGGGCGGTGGCAGCGCGCGCACGCCGGGCACGGGCCTGGCGCGGGCCATGGAGATCGATGGTGTGGACTGGGACTGCGGCACGGTTCCCCCTCGTTCGCCGAGCGGCGTGGCGGTACCGCCGGAGGACGGAGCCGGCCTCCGACTCCAGGGGTCGGCGGCTCCGCCCCTGGACTTTCCTGTTCTCGGTGGGGGATTCACACCCGTCCCTCGAACGGCTCCTGGATCACTCAATGCCATTGAGACCGTTGCACCGCGGGGATGGTTGTACCGGGGGGACGAGGATTTTTCGTGGACTGATTGTGGAGTAGGAATGCGCATCCGCGGCCCCGGGTGGCCGTCGGACGGCGCCCCGGATCCGACCCTGCGGCCACTCCCGTCGCACCCCTCCGGCCGCCCTCGTCCCGTCGTCCTCGGGCCCTCGTCCGGCCCCCGCCCGGGGGTCGTCCGGTGGTTGCGCAGCGTGGTCGGGCCCGCACTCCCTGCGGGCTGCCTCCCGCCTCGCCCCGGGGTACCTTGGGCTCATGGCAGATGCGGACCGTGATCCCTTCCACCTGCACGGCGCCTCCCGGATGGCCCGTGCGTGCAGTGGTGGAGCCCTGGTCACCCACCAGCTCCCGCTGGCCGTGGCGGGCCTGGCCTGCCTGGTGGTGGGCATCGTCGTGGCGGTGATCGTCCCGGACAGTGGCGGCCCGGCCTGGGCGATGGCGGTGGCCGGCTGCCTGGCGGCCGGTGTCCTCCTGCTCGGCCGGATCGCCTTCGGTCTCTTCCGCGATCGGCGGCGTGCCGCGCTCTAGGCGTCGACGGGCGGCGCTCCGTGCGTCGACGGCCCGGGCGGCGGGCGCGGACCGAACACGGGCCAAGCGCGCCGAACGCGGACCGGATCCGGACGGGCTGCCCACTCTAATGTCGATCGCGTTCGGAATTTCGAAACGGCAGATCGAGCGAAATTGGTCAGGGCGACCGAATATCGTCCTGCCGGGCAATCTTTGGCCCCTTCTTTCACCATTCTTCGACGGCGGCTTCATCGTGCCTCTACTGTGAATACGTTCTTCCGGCTCGAATCGCCGTAGAGGGGGAGCGATGAGCGGCAGACCGGACCGCGCCGTGTCCGCCTCATGAAACGCGGTGGTGATCTCGCCGTCGCCGCCCTGGTCGCGGTCGTCGCGCTGCCGCTGGCCCTGCTGATCGCGGTCCTGGTGCGCTGCACCACCGATGGACCGGTGTTCCAGCGGCAGACCCGGACCGGGCGGCACGGCCGCGAGTTCCAGGTCCTGCGCTTCCGGGCCGACGGGGACGGTCGGCTCGGCACCCTGCTGCGCCGCACCGGCCTGGAGGAACTGCCGCGGCTGTGGAACGTCGTCCGGGGCGAGATGGGGGTGATCGGCCCCGTCCCGGCCCGGCCCGACCAGGTGGAGCGCTACTCCTGCCGGGAACGCGTCCGGCTCGCCGTCCGCCCCGGACTGACCGGCTGGGCGCAGCTCCACGGCCGGGGCGCCGAGCTCGACCTCTGGTACGTCGAGCACCGCTCCGCCCGGCTCGACCTGCACATCCTCGGCCTCACCGTCCTGGCGCTGCTGCGCCCCTCCCCCGACCGGCTGCGCGCAGGCGGGGACCGGCGGGGCTGACCCGACCGGGCCGACCGCCGCCGGTCGCGCCGGCCACCGCCGAGTCGGCCACCGCCGGTCCTGACGACCCACCACCGAGTCGGCCACCGCCGATCTTGACGGCCCACCGCCGAGCCGGGCCGACCCGGGCGGCCGGGCCGACCCCGGCGGGCCCGGCCGGCGGAACCGACCCGGCCCGAACCTCCCGGCTAGGCTGCGCCCCATGGCAATTCCCCCCTTCCTCGCCGACCTCCGTTCCCTCGTGGGCCACCGCCCGCTCTGGCTGAGCGCCGTCGTCGCCGTCGTGCTCGACGACCACGACCGGGTGCTGCTCGCCCGTCGCGCCGACGACGGCCGCTGGGCGCCTGTCGGCGGCATCCTCGACCCCGGGGAACAGCCCGCCGACGGTGTGGTGCGCGAGTGCGAGGAGGAGACGGGGGTGGTGGCGGTGCCCGAGCTGCTGGCCTCGGTCACCGTTTCGCCCGAGGTGACCTACCCGAACGGCGATGTGACGCAGTACCTGGTGCTGACCTTCCGCTGCCGCGCGGTCGGCGGTGAGGCGCGGGTGAACGACGACGAGTCGCTGGAGGTCGGCTGGTTCACGCTGGACGCGTTGCCGCCGATGATCGAGTCCGAGCACGAGCGGCTGCGCCACGCGCTGGGGTGCGAGGGCCCGGCCGTCTTCAGCTGGGAGGGCAAGGAGCGTCCCTGAGCACGGCCCACCCCTGAGCACGGCCCACCCCTGAGCACGGCCCACCCCTGAGCACGGCCCCGGCCCCGGTCAGCCCTTGTGCTGCCGGTAGGCCTCCTCCGCGGCGTCCAGCACCGCCGCGAGGTCGCCGCCCGCGGTGGCGGTGGCGGCCGCGGCCACGGCGCCCTCGACGAACGGGGCGTCGGCGAACCGGACCGGGAACGGCAGGCCGTGCTCGTCGGCGTCGGACAGCAGGGTGCGGACGGTGGTGACGGCGCCGCCCAGGTCGGCGAGCACCACCACGCCGTGGCCCTGGTCCACCCGGCGGGTCGCGGCCGCCACCAGGACGGCGCTGATGCCGGGCCCGTCCGACGGGTCGCCGCCGGTCGCGGAGACCGGGGCGGGGGAGTCGGATCCGGTCAATGCGAGCGCGAGGTCGCGTACGGCGGTGGCCAGTTCCTGGCTGTGCGAGACCAGGACGACGCCGACCCGGCCGTGTGCGGGGGGCCGGGCGGGGGTCGGCCGGGGCAGCGGCGTGGCCGAGGGCGGCGTACGGGGTGCCGGGGGGTGGGCCGAGGGGGCGTCGGAGATGGGGATGACGTCGGCGCGGGTGCCGTCCCGGCGGCTCATCGGCTGCTCCCTTGGGCGGGTTCGGTGGGTGGGGGCGGGCGGGGGTGCGGTCCGGCCCCGTGCGGGCCCGGGAGGGCTCCGTACGTCGCCGGGGGCGCTCTCCCGGGCCTGCCGGCCGGGCGGCGCCCTGGCAGCACTCTGGCAGCTGCCCGCCGCCCCTGCCGGTCGGGACACGCCTCGACCCTCGCGGCGAAGTCCGGACCGCTTCCGGCGGCGCCGTGCCCCGGTCGGGGAGGACTCGTCAACCCGCTGACCGGGGACGGGCGGTGTGACTAGGCTGGTCCCGGAACGCCGTCGGGAGGAGATCGGTCAGTGGCAGTCAACAGCGGGACGGACACGGAGGTCGTCGGCGCACGGCGGGAGCCGACGCCGAGCGGGAAGCCCAAGGTGGACTTCACCGGTGCGGAGTGGCTGTGCAGCAGCCAGGGTGTCGGGGATGTCCAGATCGCGTTCGTGGACGGGTACATCGGGATGCGGGACGGCCGGCAGCAGGACGGGCCGGTCCTGGTCTTCACGCCGGCGGAGTGGCGGGCCTTCGTGCTCGGCGCCAGGGACGGCGAGTTCGACCTCACCTGAGCCGCGCGTCGAGGTGGCTCGAAGTCGCTTGGAGCCGCTTGGAGCCGCTCGCCCGAACCGTCGCGGAGGGGGGCCCGGACACCGACCGGGCCCCGCTCCGCGGGTGTTTTCCGGTCGGAACATCACAACTGATGATCTATTGAGCGTGCCCCGTCAGAATTTCTGTTGACTGTTAGACAAACGCAGCTCAGAGTATGAGCACAGGCAGACGCCGTGCCCACCGCCCCCACGCGGCCAGACACGGCGCCTGCTGTGCGGCCCGGCAGCGCTGCCAGGCCATCCTCCCAGTCATCCCCTGCGCACCGGGGTGCGTCGGCCGGTCCCGGCCCACGAGGGGCCGGCAGTCGCCGGGAGGTTGGCGCCGGATCCGAGAGCGACTCGGACGACGGCACCGATGCTCGGGACCCGCACGCCCCCACGCGGCGGCGTCCCGAGCAGATCCACGGGAGCGACGGGCCGGGGCCCCGCGGATCTGGCTTGTGGTGTGGAACTGTTGGCTTGTGTGTTCGTGCTGTGTGCGATGACGAAGCTGGGTGCTCGGCAGTTCGGCACGACGAGTGCACAGTGAGGGATACGCGTGTAGGGCCGCGTTGCGACATGCCGTCCCCCCGGAGGGTGAAACCCAGAACGGCTGTCGTGCTGAACCGAACGTAGCCCGGACGGTTGCTCAGAGTCAACATTGGTCTCTGAGCGTCGATCTCCCGCCCGTCCCCCGTCGGTGCCCCACCCACCTCGCGAGCGTGGTGTGCCGGACACGTACGATGTTCCCATGTCTTTTCTCCGCCGTCGCTCCGGACAGCCCGCCGGCCCGGACTTCGACGTGCTCGCGATGGACCCGGGTGACTGGCCCGGCGACTTCGGTGCGGCCATGATGACCGGCCCGGACGGCTCCTGCCAGGGGATTTTCCTGCGCTACGACCTGTTCGGCGGCAGAGGCCCGGCGATGTTCATCGGCAACCTCCCCGAGGGCTCGCCCGCCCGGGAGACCGGCGACGACGTGCCCTTCGAGGTGCGGCAGCTGCTCGCGGCGCTGGAGAACGACGAGCCGGTCGAGTTCGTCTCGGCCGAGGACTTCCCGGTCATGCTCGGGGACGACCTGCTGATCGTGAAGAAGGTCAAGGTCAGCGAGGAGCGCGTGTTCTGCGCCCAGTTCGGCCGCAGCGACGGCGTCCTGGTCACCATCGCCTCCTGGGACCGACCGATTTCGGACGACCTGTATCAGCTGCTGAAGCCGCTCCCGGCGGACATGTTCCAGCAGGGCTGATCCCCGGGTCCCCGGGCTCGCCACCGCCCCCGCCGGGGCCGCTTCCCGGCCGGGAGTCCGGCGCCCGCCGGGGGCCGGACGGCGCTTGACGGTTTCGATCAACGGTTCGTACAGTCGCGAACATGCCGTGCCGTCTCCCGTTGCTGACCCGCCGCAGGCACCTGGATCTGCGGCGTACCGCCAGCGCGGCGTGTCCGGGCCGCTGAGGGGGATCCGTCCCCCGGCGGCGGGTGGTCGACCGGTGCCGGTCGACGCCGTGACCCGGGGGCGGGCCGTGAACCGACCTCCGGGGCCGCCAATCGGTACCGCGCGCCCGAACGGCGTGCCGCCCGCATCCGTCGAGCCCACGCTGCCGCCCGGAGGCACAGCACATGACGACCCGCGCCGCCGACCGTCCGTCCGCCGACCGTTCGCCCGAGGAAGCCTCCTCCGGCGGTCTCCCGCTCGACGACCGTTCCTCCAGCGCCCGGCCGAGCGCCGGCCGCCCGGCCGCCGGACGTTCCCGGCCGGCGCCGCCGGCACCGCCGTCGACTTCCGGCCGGGCCGATTCCGGCCAACCCGTGTCCGGCGGATCCGCGTCCGGCCAATCCGCGTCCGGGCCGGACTCCGCGTCGGCGTCCGACCGCGTGGCGGTCGAGACCGCGCTGGCCGGGCTGCCCCGGGTCGTCGACCTGCTCGCCGCCCGCGCCGAGGAGCACGACCGCGACGCGACCTTCCCCTACCAGGGCATCGAGGTGGTCCACGAGGCCGGGCTGCTCACCCTCACCGTCTCCCGGACGTACGGCGGACCGGGCGGCACGCTCTCCGACACCGTCCGGCTGCTCTCCCGACTCGGGCGCGGGGACGCCTCCGTGGCCGTGGTCACCGCCTTCACCCTGCTCCGGCACGCCGAGCAGGCCCGCCGCGCCGACTGGCCGGCGGCCGGCTACCGACGCCTGCTCACCGAGTCCCGGCGCGGCCCCGCGCTGGTCAACACGCTGCGGGCGGAGCCCGGCCCCGGAACGGGCGGACTGCCGGAGACGGTCGCCCGGCGGGACGGCGACGGCTGGCTGCTGACCGGCCGGAAGACCTACTGCACCGGGGCCGAGGCGTTGGCCTGGATGGCGGTGACGGCGCGGACCGACGAGGAGGAGCCGAGGATCGGGACCTTCCTGGTCCGCGGCGAGAGCGAGGGCCTGGAGATCGACCCGACCTGGGACCAGCTCGGACTTCGGGCCAGCGCCAGCCACGACGTGGTGCTGGACCGGGTCCGGGTGCCGGCCGACCTCGCACTCGGCCTGGGCACCCGCGAACCGAGGGGCGGCACGGAGAGCGGCGCCGGCAGCGTCCCCGCGGCCGAACTCTCGCGCGCCTGGCACGATCTGGCCCTCTCCGCGGTGGCGATCGGGGTCGCCCGGGCCGCCGAGTCCTGGCTGGTCCGCTTCCTCAACCAGCGCACCCCGGCCAACCTGACCGAACCGCTCGGCACCCTGCCCCGCTACCGGTGCGCCCTCGGCGAGATCGAGGCCCAGCTGATCGGCGCCGAGGAACTGGTCGCGGGCCTGGCGCCCCGGGTGGACCGGGGCGAGCCGGACGCCGTCGCTCGCACCGGCCCGGCCCACCTGCTGGCCACCCGGGCCGCGACGGCGGCGGTCCAGCAGGCCGTCGCCCTGACCGGCAACCCCGGCCTGAGCCGGCGCCACCCGCTGGAACGCTACCTGCGGGACGTGCTCAGCAGCCGGGTGCACCTGGCGTCGGACGAGACCGTCCTGGAGGCCGCGGGCCGGTCGGCCCTGGAACGGGGCGCCCGACCCTGACCGCTCGACCGGTCCTGC
>NZ_JBHWCL010000251.1:0-7570 GCF_042735125.1 Kitasatospora sp. NPDC059599
CGCCGGAGTCGTACCGGCGGGTGCTGGAGGAGGCCGGGTTGCCGGCGGACTTCGCGGAGCTGTTCTCGGTGATCCTGGACGGTCGCAACGCGTCGTTGGGTGACGGGGTGCGGCGGGCGCTGGGGCGTGAGCCGCGGGACTTCGGGGACTACGCCCGTGAGGCCGCCGCCTCGGGCGTGTGGAACGCGTGACCAGCCGCAGGAACGACCCCCGGCCGACCCGCCGGGAGAGCAGGACCTGCCGGGAGGCTACGACCTGCCGGGAGGGCAAGACCTGCCGTTCGCACGGCAGTTCACAAGATCGTCGGTGCCGGGCGGTGCCGGCCCCCTGACCGTCCACGCCGGCTCCGGCCGGACGCGGTGAGGAGGCCGGTGCGCCGGGTACCGGGAGGGTCCCCGCGCTGGGCGGGGACCGGGGAGAACCGAAGGATCACCTATGCGCTCGGACCAGACCGCGACCCCTGCTTCCTACACCGCTCCACAGTCCTTCTCCGGCCTCGCGCCGGGCGGCGCGGCCCCGGCCGTCCCCGCCGCGCGCAGCAAGGCCGCCGGTCCGCTGCTGGCGGGCGCCGCCGTCGCGATGGGGTTGATGGCGGGGTTGTTCTTCGCCTTCGACGTGTCGGTGATGCCGGGTCTGGCGGCCGGTGACGACCGGACGTACGTCACGGCGATGCAGCACATCAACAAGTCGATCGAGAACGGGATGTTCGGCCTGGTGTTCGTCGGCGCCTTCGTCGCGACGGGCGTCGCGGCGTGGCTGCAGCACAAGGCGGGCCGACGTCAGGCGGCGCTGTGGGCGGCGGCCGCAACGGTGCTGTACGTGGTGGCGCTGCTGGTGACGATGGGCGTCAACATCCCGCTGAACAACCAGCTGGCGGCGGCCGGCGACCCGTCCCAGATCACCGACTTCGCGGCCGTGCGGGCCAAGTTCGCCGACACCTGGGTGCCGGTCAACATGCTCCGCACCGCGCTGTGCACGGGCGGTCTGCTGGCGCTGACCCGCTCCCTGGTGCTGCACGGGCGCGCCGAACGCTGAACGAGCCGGTCCCGTACCGCAGTCGACGCCCCCGACGGATCCCGTCGGGGGCGTTCCGGCGTGCCCCGGTCGGCCCGGCGCGCGGCTGGCCGGATCCACCCGGTCCCGTCACCCGGAGGGTCGCGGCGGCCCCGCCCGCGGAGCAGACTGGTCCGCGGCACCGGAGTTCCGACCGCAGGGGGCAGGCATGTCCGTACGACCCGCCAGGCGCAGGAGGACGGTCGGAGGTCTCCGGGCCGCGATCGGCGCGCTCGCCGTCGCTCTGACCGCGGGCGCCGCGGTCACCCTGCCCGTCGCACCGGCGGAGGCGGCCGGCGGCACGGGCGGTGCGGGCGGCAAGGGCGGGAAGGTCGTCTACCTGACCTTCGACGACGGCCCGAGCCTGGCCTACACGCCGAAGGTCCTCGCCACGCTCGCCCGGTACGGGGTGCGCGCGACCTTCTTCGAGATCGGGCAGAACGTGGCCGCCCATCCGTCGCTCACCGGGCAGGTGGCGCAGCAGGGCCACAGCGTGCAGAACCACTCCTGGTCGCACCCGGACCTGCGCAGGCTCTCCGCCGGCGCGGTCGACTCCCAGGTGAGCGCCACGGACCGGGCGATCCGCGCCCGGACCGGCCGCACCCCGACCTGCCTGCGCCCGCCGTACGGCGCGGTCGACGGCACGGTGCGCTCGCGTGCGGCGGCGCTCGGCAAGCAGGTCGTGCTCTGGTCGGTGGACCCGGCGGACTGGTCCCGGCCCGGCGCGGCGGCGATCCGCTCGCGGGTGCTGGACCACGTCCGCCCGGGATCGGTGGTCCTGCTGCACGACGGCGGTGGTGACCGCAGCCAGACCGTGGCCGCTCTGCCGACGATCATCGCCACGCTCAAGGCGCGCGGGTACGCCTTCGCCACCCTGTGCGGCTGAGGCCGTTCAGGGTGGCGAAGGGTACCGGGGGCGTCCGCCGGGCCGGCGTCCGCCGGAGTCCGCCGGAAGCCCCGCCGAATGCCGCTGTCAGCTCTGGCCGTTGAGGACCAGGGCCCAGGCGAGGCAGCCGAGGGCACCGGTGGAGAGCAGGGCGCGCAGCACGTTGAAGCGCACCCAGCGGGCCTCGAAGCGCCCGCGCACGCCGGCCGGGTCGGCGATTCGCTGCGGCGTCCCGGCGGCGGCCAGCTCGTCGTTCAGCGGGATGTTGACCGAACGGGTGACCCCGATCATCGCGATGTACAGCACGAGCGCGGCGATGGTCGCGGGCAGCACGTCGTGGCCGTCCGCGGGGAGGTGCAGGGCGACCGCGGCTGCCGTGGCCAGCAGGGCGCCGACGAAGCCGAGGACGAACCAGCCGTTCAGGATCGCCACGTTGACGCGCTGCATCACCTCGATGAAGGTCCGGTCCTCGACCCGCGCGAGCGCGGGCATGACCGAGCACGCGTAGGCGTAGAACAGTCCGGCGGTCAGTCCACAGGTGACAGTGGCCGCCACCAGGACGAGTGTGCGTGCCGTTTCCATCGTCGTGAGCCCCTCACTTCTCGCTGTCGGTATCGCGCGTGTCGCTGTCGCCGCGTCGGTGCTACCCCCGTGGGCAGATCATCCGGCATTTCCGGCCCTCAGGCCACCTTGAACACTCAAGAGTCTCTCAAATGACGAAGCGTCAAATGATGTCCCGCCGTCTACACTTGTCGGCATGGACACTCTGACGGGACTCCTCGACGGCCCCAAGGCCCGCGGCGCGTTCCTGCTGCGGTCGATCCTCACCCCTCCGTGGTCGTTGCGGATCGAGGACCGGGCCCCGCTCTCGGTGGTGACGATGGTCCGCGGCGACGCCTGGATCCTGCCCGAGCGCGGCACCCCGCTGCTGCTGCACCCCGGGGACGTGGCGATCGTGCGCGGCCCGGAGCCGTACACCGTCGCGGACGACCCGGACACGCCGGTGGACGTGATCGTCGGCCCGGGCCAGGTCTGCACCAAGGGCGGGGTGGACGTGTCCGAGGTGATGTCGCTCGGCGTCCGGACCTGGGGGCAGGGCCGTGAGGGCGACCGGGCCTCCTCGGTGGTCCTCTCCGGCACCTACCAGGCCGAGCACGAGATCGGCCAGCGCCTGCTGGGCTGCCTGCCCGCCCTGCTGGTCCGCCCGGCCGGCACCGGCGCCGACGACACCCTGGTGCACCTGCTGGCCGCCGAGATAGGGCGCAACGAGCCGGGTCAGGAGCTCGTCCTGGACCGCATCCTCGACCTGCTGGTGGTCTCCGTCCTGCGCTCCTGGCTCGCCGCCCCCGACTCCGGCGCCCCCGCCTGGTACCGCGCCCAGCACGACCAGGTGGTCGGCCCGGTCCTGCGGATGATGCACGACGACCCGGCCACCGCCTGGACGGTCGCCGAACTCGCCCAGCGGGTCGGCGTCTCCCGGGCCGGGCTGGCCCGCCGCTTCACCGCCCTGGTCGGCGAGCCCCCGATGGCCTACCTCGCGGGCTGGCGGCTGGCCGTCGCCGCCGACCTGCTGCGCGAGCCGGAGTGCACCGTCGCCTTCGCGGCCCGCAAGGTCGGCTACAGCAACGCCTTCGCCCTCTCCGCGGCGTTCAAGCGGGTCCGCGGGGTCAGCCCGCAGGAGCACCGCCGGCTCGCCGCGACCGGCACCCCGTCGCAGCCGGTGGGCTTCTCCGGTCCGGCGGAGACGGTGATCCTGGCGGGCTGACACCCGGTGGAGCGGGGCTCCGGCGGGGAGGTCGGGGCTCCGGCGGTCGTGGCTTCAGCGGTCGGGGCCCTGATGGTCGGGGCTCCGCCGCAGTGGCGGAGCCCGGCCGGTGCGTGCTTTCCCATTTGCCTAATCCATTTAGGCAATCCCATACTGGCTGTAGCGCACCGGCGCGACAGCACGGGAGGAAGCACATGGCACGGGCAGGACTGACCGTCGAACGCGTCGTCGTCGCAGGCGCCGAACTCGCCGACCGGGTCGGATTCGAACACGTGACCGTCGCCGCCGTCGCCCGCGGCTTCGGCGTCCAGACCGCCAGCCTCTACTCCCACGTCAAGAGCTCCCAGGACCTCAAGACCCGCATCGCCCTGTACGCCCTCGAAGAACTCGCCGACCTCGTCGCCGACGCCCTCGCCGGCCGCGCGGGCCGCGACGCCCTCGGCGCCTTCGCCGACGCCTACCGCGACTACGCCGCCCGCCACCCCGGCCGCTACGACGCCACCCGCCTGCGCCTCGACGCCGAGACCGCCGCCGCCAGCGCCGGCGTCCGGCACGCCCAGATGACCCGGGCGATCCTGCGCGGCTACGACCTCACCGAACCCGAACAGACCCACGCCGTCCGCATGCTCGGCAGCGTCTTCCACGGCTACATCAGCCTCGAAGCGGCCGGCGGCTTCAGCCACACCGCCGTCGACGCCCAGCAGTCCTGGGACTGGATCATCGACTCCCTCGACACCCTGCTGCGCCACGGCGGAGCCCGCCCGACCACCTGAACCGCCCGTGCGACGCGGCACCGGCCCGGGCCCGCCCGTACCAGGCGCGGCGTCCGGCTCCGCCCGCACGACGACCCGAAGAAGCGCCATGACCACCACGATCACCACCCCCGTCACCGAGGACCTCCTCCACGGCCACCTGGACGTCGAACGGACCCGCCGCGGCCTGCTGCCGCACCGGCTGCCCGCCCGGGCCCGCCGCCAGGTCCCCGACGAGCAGCTCGCCATGGCCGAGTCCCAGCCCTCCGGCGTCCGCCTCGCCTTCCGCACCCGCGCCACCGCGATCACCCTGCACACCGTCCCCACCAAGCGCGCCTACCCCGGCGTCCCCCACGTGCCCGACGGCGTCTACGACCTGCTCGTCGACGGCACCCTCACCGCCCGGACCTCCGTCCCCGGCGGCAACCTGCGCACCGTCGACCTGGCCACCGGCCGCTTCGAGCTCACCGAAGGACCGGCCGGCAGCGCGCGGTTCACCGGCCTGCCCGCACACGACAAGACCGTCGAGATCTGGCTCCCGCACACCGAGACCACCGAACTGATCGCCCTCGAAACGGACGCGCCCCTGACGGCCGTCCCGACCGGCACCCGCAAGCGCTGGGTGCACCACGGAAGTTCGATCAGCCACGGCTCCAACGCCGCACACCCGACCGGCACCTGGCCCGCCCTGGTCGCCAACGGCGCCGGACTCGACCTGGTCAACCTCGGCTTCGGCGGCAGCGCCCTGCTCGACCCGTTCACCGCGCGCACGATCCGCGACACCCGCGCCGACCTGATCAGCCTCAAGATCGGCATCAACCTGGTGAACGCCGACGCCATGCGGCTGCGGGCCCTCGTCCCGGCCGTCCACGGCTTCCTCGACACCGTCCGCGACGGCCACCCGACCACACCGCTGCTCGTCGTCTCCCCGCTGCTGTGCCCCCTCCACGAGGACACCCCCGGCCCGCTCGCCCCCGACTTCAGCACCGGCACCCTCCGCTTCCGGGCCACCGGCGACCCGGCCGACGTCGCCACCGGCCGCCTCACCCTCACCGTCATCCGCGAAGAACTCGCCCGCATCGTCGCCGAACGCCGCGCCGACGGCGACCACGCCCTGCACCACCTGGACGGACTCGCCCTCTACGGCGAGCCCGAACACGACGCCCACCCGCTCCCCGACGGCCTCCACCCCTCCCCGGAGGCCCACCGCCTCATCGCCCGGCGGTTCACCGAACTGGCCCTCACCGGGGGCGGCCCGCTGGCGTCGTGACACCCCGGCGCCGTGCCCCGACGGCGGCCTGACCGATGGCGGCCTGCCCCGACGGCGCCGGGCCTCGCGCAGCGGGGTGCTTGCGCGAGAGGCCCGGCGGCGCAAGGGACCCGTGCTCAACCCGACGGAGGGAGCGCGAGCGCCGTGAGGACGACGCCCCGGTGAACGCCCCACCGGCCCGTGCCGACACCCGGACGATGAGGATGCCGGGCGGTGAACGTGCCGTCCGCATCGAGCACGACCGTGATCGCGGCAAGACCCGTCCAGGTCCGGGTGAGGGGGTGAACGGCCTTGTAGACGGCCTCCTTGGCACTGAACAGCACGGTGTCCCACGGGGCGGCCCCCGCCGGGAGCCCGGCCAGCCCGGCGCGCTCCTCCGCACAGCTGACCATCTCCAGGACCCCGCGCGGGAGCGGCCGGACGGGCTCGGCGTCAATGCCCAGCGACAGGTGCCGACCGGTACTGGCAACCGCGCAGGCCGTGTAACCACGGGTGTGGGTGATGCTGCCCGCAGCACCCGAAGGCCACTGCGGCGCACCCCCGGGCCCGGGCAGCAACGGCGTCGACGGATGGCCCAGCTCCGCCAGCGCCCGACGGGCCAGCGTCCGGGCGGTCGCGAACTGCTGCCGGCGGCGCGGCGACCGGTCCCGGATGTAAGCCGCCTCAGACGGGTGGAGACGGCCCGCATCCAGGACACCGAACGCCTCGGCGCAGTGGACGTACGGCGGCAGCAGCGCGGCCAGGACGCCGGCGGGAGCAGTGGTGGTCACGACGGTCAGCGCCCCGCCAGAACCAACTGGTGGGTGTGGTGGGCGATGTGCCCCGGGTTCTCCAGCGGAACCATGTGCCCGATGCCCGGAACCTCGTACAGCGTCGCCTGCGGGAGGGCGGCGGCCAGCTCCTGACTGAAGCTCGGCTTGACGATCTTGTCCTCGGTGCCCGTGATCACCGCGGTGGGCACGGCGATCCCCGCCAGCCCGGCCCGCTGGTCCATCTCCTGCGTGGACGCGAAGCAGGCCGCACGGGTCTGCGGCAACGTGCGGGCGAACAGCCGCCGGTTGGCCTCACGGGCCTCCAGGGTGGCGCGCGGCCCGTGCGTCTGGCCCAGCAACTTCCGCCCCAGCCACGGCGTGCGCAACGCCCGGCTGAACAGCCCGGAACCCATCATCTTCACCTCGTTCGCCGGCGTGTTCTGCCCGTGCGAAGCCGTGGACACCAGCACCAACCCGGCGAGCCGCCCACCCGCACCCGCCGGCCGCGAAGCGGACAACTGCGCCGCCCAGGCCAGCGCCGCGTAGCCGCCACCCGAATGCCCGACCAGCACGACCGGCCGCTCCGGCGTCGTCAGCGTCCCCACGACGGTGCCCAGGTCCTGAGCCAACCGCTCGATGCTGATCGGCTCCCGCCCGACCGTGGACGAGGCGTGCCCGCGCTGGTCGTACGTGGCCACGGTGTGCCCGGCCGCGGCCAACTGCCGAGCGGTGCTGTGCCAGACGGTCCGGGAAGCCGCCCACCCGTGCACGAGAACGACCAACGGCCGGGCCGGATCCGGCGTCTCGGGCTGGTGGACCGTGATCGCCAGACGCGCGAAGTCGTCCGTGGTCGCGGTGTGGTCGGTGGTGGTGACGGCGTGCTCGGCCGGCAGGGCGGGAACTACGGCGGCGGTCTGCATGGGGCCCTCCTCCTGTTTCTCGTTTGTGTTTCTTGCTTTGTCGTTCTTCTGCTGCTCGTTCTTCGTGTGCTGTTTTTTGTTGTTGTTGTTTGGTTAGTGGTTGTTGGTGAGGTGGTGGTGGAGGTTGGTGAGGGCGTGTTGGGTGGCGGTGGTGTGTTTGGTGGTGAGGTTG
>NZ_JBHWCL010000252.1:0-7520 GCF_042735125.1 Kitasatospora sp. NPDC059599
GAGACTCCGTCCGAGACCGCCCGCCTGGCCGGGGAGATCATCGCGGCCCAGGCATGATCACCCCTGCGAGCAACGAGCGCCCCCTCCCGGACCGGGCGGGGGCGCTCGTCGTTTTCAGCGCGCCTTCGGCCCGGTCGTGCAGGGCCGCGGCGACCACAGCGGGCAGACCGCCGGACCCTGGGGCGGCGGGGCGTCCGCGCCCCGGGCCGCCGCCGGCAGCTCCCAGCGGGCGATCGCCTGGGGGTGCGGCTCCACCACCACGGCCTCCAAGCCCGGCGCCGGGCTGCACCACAGGCTGCTGATGCCGTTCGGCACCCCGCCGGGCTGCAGCGGCACGCCCGGATCCTCCGCTGCGGCGGCGGGCAGGCACAGCGCGGGCTCCGGTGCCTCCGGCGGACGGAACAGCACCGCCGGCCGCACCCCCGCCAGGGTCGCCAGCGTCGCCCCGCCGACCGCCACCGTCAGCAGCGCGGCCGCGCCCGTCCGGCTCGCCGTCCACAGCCGGTGCCGGGCCCGCAGCACCGGCACCGGCGACCGGTGCGGCTCCGGGCACCCGCGCACCGCCGCCCGGTGGAGCAGCAGGCTCAGCCCGTCCGCGAAGCCCGGCGTGGCCGGATCGGGCCCCACCAGCTCCGGCACCCACTGCGCCAGCGCCGCCCGGGCCGTCCACACCCGGCCCTCGGCGGCCGCCTGCGTCGACTCCACCTCCACCGCGATCGCCGCGGCCGGCAGCCCCAGCCCGTCGTGCAGCACCAGTGCCCGGCGCTGCGGCCGCGACAGGCGCTTGAGGGCCTTCAGCAGGGCGCGGTCCCGGTCGGTCAGCCGGTCGTGGTCCGGGAGCACCGCCTGCGACTCGTCCGCCGGGCGCACCTTGATCCGCCGGTGCGGCAGACCCCACACGTGCGCCCGGCGCGGCCCGCCCCGGTGCCACGGCGACAGCGCCAGCTCGCACGCCCGCACCCGCACCCACCCCTCCGGGTCCCCGGACCCGGCCACCGCCGGCCAGCCCCGCCGGGCCTCCCCGAACGCCCGCCGCACGCAGTGCACCGCGCGGTGGCGGCAGGTGGTCAGCAGGAACACCTGCTGCACCAGGCGCGTGTGCGCGGTCTCGTACAGCTCCTCGAAGCTCGGCACCGGGTGGTCGGCGGACGGGGGCGGTGCCGCGGTGGCCGGCGACGGGTCCCCGCGCTGCTCCGCGGGGTGGGCGGGCCCGCCCGCCGCGCGGTCCCGCGCCTCCGTGCCTGCCGCGCCCGCTTGTGTCGGCCCGGCTGTGACCGGGTCAGCCGCCGGCGGCTGACCCGGCGCCCCCGGCCGCGCGGGCCCGCCGGGGGGACGCTGCGGCCCCTTCGGCACGGCGGCGGCTCCGGCGTCCCGGACGGCGCCGTCACGCCTCGCCGGGCCGGTGGGGCCGTTCCGGTCCGGTCCGTCGGCCGCCGGGGCCGGGTGGGACCGTTCCGGGTCCGCGGGCGGGGTCTGCTGCCGCTTCGCCGTCGAGGAGGCCCGGGGGTCCGTCGGTGCGGTGCCGGGGTCCGCCGCGTTCGCGGGGCCCGCCCGGCCCGGCCCACCCGCGGCCGACGGGGCGGGGTCCGTCGGCGCGGTGCCGTGGCGTTCTTCCCGGAGCGGCCGAGCCTGCTGCGGTCGGTCGGCGCCGGGGCGCTGCGGCCGTCCGGCGTCCGCGGCGGCCGCAGACCCCGGCACCGAGGCCGCAGCCGGCACCGAGGCCGCTGCCGGTGACGGTGCCCGTACCGTTTCACCGTGTTCGCCGTGTTCGCCGGGCCGCTGGGCGGTACCGGTGCGGTCCTGCTGGGGCGGCTGTTCGGGGCGGGCGGACGGGCGTTTGCTCGGGGGCGTGTGCGTTGCCTCCCCGCGCTCCTGCCGGGCGCGCCGTGCGGTCCGGCCGCGTCGGGTGCCCGAGACGGGGCGCGAACTGTCGCCCGGCGGCGCTGTCGGCCCGGTCGTACCGCTGGCCGGCTGCTCCGTGACGGGGCGACGGGCGGCGTCGGCGGCGTCGGCGGCGTCGTGCGGGGGCGGCTCCGTCGGCTGTCGGGCCGGAGCCGGGGAGGCCGTACGGTCGTCTCCGCCCCCGCCCCGGCCGCCCGTCGAGGCGAGGGCCGTTCGTGCGGGCCCGTCCGTGCTCCCCGTGCGGAGGCCCGGATCCCCGAGATCCCGCACGGTGAACGTGGCGGGGCCGAGGGAGGAGGCGGTGAGGCCGGCGAAGTTCGCCGGTCCGGGGGGCACGACGGATGGCAGGGAGCCCGCGGCGAGGGTGATGGCCTCGGCCTGGGTGGTGGCGCCGAGCTTCCGCATGGCGCGCAGGAGGTAGCTACGGGCGGTGGTGGGGGTGACGCCGAGGACGGCGGCGGTGTGGGGGAGGTCGTGGCCGGTGGCGAGGTGGGCGAGGGTCTGGGCCTCACGCGGGGTCAGCTTCCGCAGTAGTCCGGTCGCGGCGCGGTCGGCGCGGGCGGTCTCGCGGTGGCGCTTGGGGGTGGGGGAGTCGGCGGTGGGCGGCGTGGTCATCAGACGCTCCGGGCCGGGACGCCGGCGTCGTGGGGACAGGGTCTGAAAATGCGCATAAGCCAATAATCTGGGACACGGCGGCGGTTTGCCGGTTCACGGAGCATGGCGAGTCGCCTTGGCACCATGTGGCCCATGACGCAGCTGATGGGCCGTCCGATCCTGGAGGCGCCGGGCGAATTGGGCGGACGGCCCGCGCTGGCCGACCTGTTGACGGGGGTGCGGACGGCGCTGGTCGGCCTGGCGGTGGTCGGAGTGCCGGTCCTGGGGCTGTGGGTGGTGACGCCGTCCGTGGACGACGGCCCGGCCGCTGCCACCCGGTTGGCGGGGGTGCTGTGGCTGATCGGGCACGGTGCGCCGGTGCTGCGCGGGGAGGCCGACGCCCCGCTGACCGTCACTCCGCTGCTGCTCGGCGCCCTGGCCGTGGTCCGGCTCCACCGGGCGGGTGCCGGGGTGGCGGCGCGGCGCGGGCTGCGGTCGCGCTGGGGTGGCCCGGTGGCGTTGTGGGCCGGGTACTGCGCGGTGGCGGTCGCGGTGGCGCTGCACTGTGCGGGTGCCGGGCCGTTCCGCAGCGAGGTGCTGCCGGACATCCTGGTGGTGGCGCTGGTGGCGGCCCTGGCGACGGCTGCCGGAGTCCGCTCGGCGGAGGCCGCGGGCCGCCCGCTCGCCGACTCCCTGCTGGACCGTCTCCCGCCGCCGTACCGTCCGGTCGGCGGGGCGGTGCCGGTGCGGGCCGCGGCGCTGGCGGCCGGGGCCGGGCTGGTCGCGGCGGGCGGGCTGCTGGTGGCGGTGTCGGCGGTGCTGGATGCGGCGACCGGCGGCGGGCGCGGGATGGCGCTGCTCGGGCGCGGGCCGGTCGCGCTGCCGGCGCTGCTGCTGCTCGCGCTGGTGCTGCTGCCGAACGCGGTGCTGTGGGGCGCGGCGTACGCGCTGGGCCCTGGGTTCGTGGTGGGGGCCGGGTCGGTGGTGTCGCCGGGGGGTGCGGCGCTGGGGCCGGTGCCGGAGTTCCCGCTGTTCGCGCTGCTGCCGGCCGACGGCCCGGGCGGCTGGCGGTGGGCGGCGCTGGTGCTGCCGCTGTTGGCCGGGGTGGTGCCGGCGGTGCTGCTGGGCCGCGCGGCGGCCGGGGGCGCCGGGGGCGCCGGGGGGCGGCCGGTGCCGTGGCCGCCCGCCGCGACGGTGACGGCCGCGCTGGCGGCGGCGTTGCTGGTCGGGGTGGGGGCGGCGCTGCTGGGCCGGTTGTCCGGCGGCGGGTTGGCGGGTGGCCGGATGGCCTGGTTGGGGCCGGTGCCGTGGCGGTCGGGGCTCGCGGCGGCGGGCTGGTTGGCGCTGGTGGCCGTCCCGGGCGCGCTGCTCGTACGGCACCGGGTGCTCGGGGCGGCGGGGGAGCGGGGGAGCGCCCCGGCGGGAGACCGGAGCGCGTACGCCCGGCTCGCGTGGTGGACGCGCCGGGGCGCGCTGCGGCTGCGCGCCCGGGCCCACGCCCTCGTGCTGCGGCTGTCCGAGGCCGGCTGCGGGGCCCCGGGGCCGGACCCGGTGGACTGACGGGCGGTCGGGTGGGCTACTCGGTGTTCCCGCTGAAGTCGACGTACCACTGCGGCGCGTAGCGGTCGCAGCCCTGGACGCCGGCGGTGGTGAGCGAGTCCCGGACGCAGGTGACGTAGTCGCGGTAGTGGTAGTTGAGGCCGATCACCGAGGTGGCGACCACGACGGTCATCGCGCCGGTGAGGATCCCGGCGAGGGCGGCCGGGGTGAGCGGGTTCGGCGCCGCTCCCCGGGGGACCGGACCGACGGCGCCCGGGGCGCCGACCGCACCCGCGGCACCGGTGGCACCCGACGGAGCGCCGGCCGGGGCGCCCTTCGGGCTCCGCAGGGCGCCGATCCCCCAGACGATGCCGAGCACCCCGATCAGCAGGGCGATCCAGTGGAAGCCCGCGAACAGGCAGACCAGCGCGAACGGTCCGGCGAGCGCGGCGTTGCGGGCCCGGCGGTGGGCCGGGTCGGCCGGGTCGAGCCGGGGCGGCTGCGGGGCCGGGGGCCGCGGGCCGGGCCGGCCGTCGCCCTGACCCCACGGCGGCGGGAGCTGCGGGCGGCCGTCGCCCTGGCCGCCGGTGCCGTCCGGGCCCTCGCCGGTCCAGGGGCTGCGCGGCTGCCACGGCTGGTCCGGGGCGTCCGCCGGCGGCGGCGCGAAGGGGTTGCGCTCGTCGGTCTCGTCGCCGCTGCTCATGGGTTCAGCCAATCCTTGTCGGTCGGAGCTCGGTCGGGACCCGGCGGGCCGGGTCGGAGCCGGTCCGTGGGTCCCGCGGTCGTCGCGGTCTCGCGGTCGGCGCGGTCTCCCGCGCCACCCAATGATCCCGCAGCCGTTCGTCGGCCCACCGGCGGCCCGGGTTCCGGGTCCGGCCGGGTCGGTCCGGCCGGGGGCAACTCCGGTGCTGCGGGCCCGAGGAGATCCCCGTCTCAACTACGCGCGTAGCGCCGTCGGGAGGGTTCGGAGGCCGTCCGACCAGCCGTTATCGTGGTGACGGTCAGCAGCTCACATCGGTTCCCGGGGCCCGCGTCGCGGCGGGTTCTCCCGGTGTTCCCCCTCGCTCGACCTGCCGTTCGTAGTGGCCCCACCGCCGGTGGACGTACCAGCGCACGGCGCCCGACCTACGGAGAATCGCGCAGTGGCCGCCGCCCCCGCCCAGCACTTCCCGCCCCGCACGCCCGGACCGGCCCGCCTGGTGGTGCTGGTCTCCGGCTCCGGCACCAACCTGCAGGCGCTGCTCGACGCGGTCGCGGACCCGGCGTACGGCGCCGAGGTCATCGCCGTCGGTGCGGACCGGGACGGGATCGCCGGTCTGGAGCGCGCCGGGAAGGCTGGCCTGCCGACCTTCGTGCACCGGGTGAAGGACTTCCCCGACCGTGCCGCCTGGGACCGCGCGCTGACCGCCTCCGTCGCCGAGTACGAGCCGGACCTGGTCGTCACGGCCGGCTTCATGAAGATCCTCGGCCCCGAGTTCATCGCCGCCTTCGCCGGGCGGACCGTCAACACCCACCCCGCACTGCTGCCCGCCTTCCCCGGCGCCCACGGCGTCACCGACGCGCTCGCGTACGGCGTGAAGGTCACCGGCTGCACCGTCCACCTGGTCGACGCCGGGGTGGACACCGGGCCGATCATCGCGCAGGGCGTCGTCGAGGTCGTCGACGCCGACCACGCCGATGGCGGCGACGCGCTGCACGAGCGCATCAAGACTGTCGAGCGCAAGCTGCTCGTCGACGTCGTGGGCCGGCTGGCCCGCGAAGGTCACCGCATCGAGGACCGAAAGGTATGGATTCCGGCATGAGTGCCAGCTCCACCACGCCCCCCGTTTCGGAGAACATCCGTCCGATCCGTCGCGCGCTGATCAGCGTGTACGACAAGACCGGTCTGGAGGAGCTGGCCCAGGGCCTGCACGCCGCCGGGGTCGCCATCGTCTCCACCGGCTCGACCGCCGGCCGGATCGCCGCCGCCGGCGTCCCGGTGACCGAGGTCTCCGAGCTGACCGGCTTCCCGGAGTGCCTGGACGGGCGCGTGAAGACGCTGCACCCCCGCGTGCACGCCGGCGTGCTGGCCGACCTGCGGCTGGAGTCGCACCGGGCGCAGCTGGCCGAGCTGGGCGTCGAGCCCTTCGACCTGGTCGTGGTGAACCTCTACCCGTTCAAGGCCACCGTCGCCTCCGGCGCCACCCCCGACGAGTGCGTCGAGCAGATCGACATCGGCGGTCCGAGCATGGTCCGCGCCGCCGCCAAGAACCACCCCTCGGTGGCCGTCGTGGTCGACCCGGCCCGCTACGGCGACGTGCTGAAGGCCGTTCAGGACGGTGGCTTCGACCTGGCGACCCGCAAGCGCCTGGCCGGTGCCGCGTTCGCCCACACCGCCGCCTACGACGTGGCCGTGGCCTCCTGGTTCGAGGCCGGCTACGCGCCGAGCGACGAGAGCTTCCCCGCCTTCCTGGGCTCGACCTGGGAGCGGCAGAACGTGCTGCGCTACGGCGAGAACCCGCACCAGGGCGCCGCGCTGTACAGCGACGGCACCGGTGGCCTGGCCGGCGCGCAGCAGCTGCACGGCAAGGAGATGTCGTACAACAACTACGTCGACACCGACGCCGCCCGCCGCGCCGCCTACGACCACGCCGAGCCGGCCGTGGCGATCATCAAGCACGCCAACCCGTGCGGCATCGCGACCGGCGCCGACGTCGCCGAGGCGCACCGCAAGGCGCACGAGTGCGACCCGGTCTCCGCGTACGGCGGTGTGATCGCGGTCAACCGCCCGGTCACCGTCGAGCTGGCCGAGCAGATCGCCCCGATCTTCACCGAGGTCGTGGTGGCCCCCGGCTACGAGGACGGCGCCTTGGAGGTGCTGACCCGCAAGAAGAACCTGCGGGTGCTGCTCGCCCCCGAGGCCCCGGCCAACCGCCAGGAGGTGCGCCCGATCTCCGGCGGCGTGCTGCTGCAGGACGCCGACCGGGTGCACGCCGAGGGCGACGACCCGGCGAACTGGACGCTCGCCACCGGTGCGGCGCTCTCCGCCGACGAACTGGCCGAGCTGGCCTTCGCCTGGCGGGCCTGCCGGGCCGTCAAGTCCAACGCGATCCTGCTGGCCAAGGGCGGTGCCTCGGTCGGCGTCGGCATGGGCCAGGTCAACCGGGTCGACTCCTGCAAGCTCGCGGTCGAGCGGGCCGGCGAGCGGGCCTCGGGCGCGTACGCGGCTTCGGACGCCTTCTTCCCGTTCGCGGACGGTCCGGCGATCCTGATCGCGGCCGGCGTCAAGGCCATCGTCCAGCCCGGCGGTTCGATCCGTGACGAGGAGGTCGTCGCGGCGGCCGCCGAGGCCGGCGTGACCATGTACTTCACCGGTGCGCGGCACTTCTTCCACTGATCCCGCCGGCGGGTGACGCAATGACAGAGCGGCCCGGCCCCCACCCAGGGGGCCGGGCCGCTCCGGCGCCTGGGGCGGGGCGGTCAGAAGCGCGGCCCGTTGAAACCAA
>NZ_JBHWCL010000253.1:0-7141 GCF_042735125.1 Kitasatospora sp. NPDC059599
GTGAGGGCGGTGAGGACGCGCAGCCAGCGCTGTCCCAGGACCTCCACCGACGACCGGTCGAACAACTCGGCCGCGAAGACGATCCGCACCGCCAGGCCATCGACCTGCTCGGTGACGTCGAACTGTAGGTCGAACTTGGCGAGTTGCTGGTCACCGGAGACGGCCTCGGCTTCGATGCCCGGCAGGTCGAGGATCGCCTGCGCGTTGTTCTGCAGGCTGAGCATGACCTGGAAGAGCGGGTGGCGGGCCATCGAGCGTACGGGGGCCAGCTCCTCGACCAGACGCTCGAAGGGCACGTCCTGGTGGGCGAACGCCCCCAGCGCGGTCTCCCGGACGCGGCTCAGCAGTTCGCTGAAGGTCGGGTTGCCGCTGAGGTCGGTGCGCAGCACCAGGGTGTTGACGAAGAGGCCGACGAGGTCGTCGAGGTTGTCGTCGGTGCGTCCGGCGATGGGTGTGCCGATCGGGACGTCCTGCCCGGCGCCCAGCCGGGAGAGCAGCACCGCAAGCGCCGCCTGGAGCAGCATGAAGGGCGTGACGCCCTCCTCGCGGGCCAGGTCCAGCAGTTCGGTGTGGAGCTCGGCGGGGACCATGAGCTCGACCGTCTCCGCCCGGTTCGTGGCGACGGCCGGGCGCGGACGGTCGAACGGCAGCGTCAGCTCCTCCGGCAGCTCGGCCAGCGCCTCCCGCCAGTACCCCAACTGCCCCGCCAGCAGGCCCTCGGAGTCCTCTTCCGACCCCAGCAGCTCGCGCTGCCAGAGTGTGTAGTCCGCGTACTGCACCGGCAGGGGTGACCAGTCGGGTGCCCGTCCGTCGAGGCGCGCGGCGTAGGCGGACGAGAGGTCGCGGCCGAGCGGGGCCAGCGACCACCCGTCGCTCGCGATGTGGTGGACCGTTACGACCAGCACGTGGTCCTGCGGCGCGAGGGCGAACAGCTCGACCCTGAGCGGGAGTTCGGTCGCGAGGTCGAAGGCACGTCCGGTGGCGCGGGCCACGGAGGCGGCCAGTTCCGGCTCGGTGGTCTCGGTGACGGTGAGCCGGACGGTGGAGCGGTCGGCGGGGAGCACGTGTTGGTGCGGCTGCCCGTCGGTTGCGGCGAAGAGCGTGCGCAGTGCTTCGTGGCGGGTGACCAGGTCGCGGAGCGCTTCCTGGAGGGCGTCGTGGTCGAGGGTGCCGGTGAGACGGAGCACGGCCGGGATGTTGTAGGCGGCGCTGGGGCCGGTCAGTTCGCCGAGGAACCAGAGGCGTTGTTGGGCGAAGGAGAGGGGGAGGGGTCGGGGTCGTTCGGTGGGGGTGATCGGTGGGCGTGTTCCGGTGGTGGTGGTGTCGATTCGTTGGGCGAGGGTGGCGGGGGTGGGGGCTTCGAAGAGGGTGCGGAGGGGGAGTTCGGTGCCGAGGGTGGTGCGGATGCGGCTGGTGAGGCGGGTGGCGAGGAGGGAGTGTCCGCCGAGGTCGAAGAAGCTGTCCTCGACGCCGACCGAGGGCAGGCCGAGGACTTCGGCGAAGACGGTGCAGAGCAGTTCTTCGCGCAGGGTGGCGGGTGCGCGGCCGGCGCCGGTGGAGTAGGCGGGGACCGGCAGGGCCCGGCGGTCGAGCTTGCCGTTGGCCGTCAGCGGCAGGGACTCCAGCACCACCACGGCCGACGGCACCATGTACTCCGGCAGCCGCTCCGCAGCCGCCGCGCGGGCCTGTGCCGGCAACCCGGCTTCGTCGGTGCCGGGGGTGGGGACGAGGTAGGCGACGAGGCGCTTGTCGCCGGGGGTGTCCTCGCGGACGAGGACGGCGGCCTGGGCGACGGCGGGGTGGGCGGCGAGGACGGCCTGGATCTCGCCGGGTTCGATGCGGAAGCCGCGGATCTTGACCTGGTCGTCGGTGCGGCCGACGAACTCCAGTTCTCCGTCGGTGGTCCAGCGGACGATGTCGCCGGTGCGGTACATGCGGTCGCCGGGCGCGCCGAAGGGGCAGGCGACGAAGCGTTCGGCGGTCAGGGCGGGGCGGCCGAGGTAGCCGCGCGCCAACTGGGGGCCCGCGATGTGCAGCTCACCGGCCACGCGCGGCGGGACCGGACGCAGCGCGGCGTCCAGGACGAGGAACCGGGTGTTGTGGACCGGCCGCCCGAGCGGCACCGTCGCCGTGGACGCCGTCGGATCCCCGGTGGCGGAGGCGATCTGGACGGTCGTCTCGGTAGGGCCGTAGAGGTTGGTGACCGGGACGTTCCAGCTGTCCGTGATCCGCCGCGTGAGGTCCACGCTCAGCGGCTCACCGCCGGAGAACAGCCGCCGCAGCGAGCCGATCCGGCCCTCGCCGAGGAGCGTGGCGAGCTGGGACGGGACGAACTGGGCGACGGTCACCCGGTGTTCGGCGGCGTAGCGGAGGAGTGCGCGCGGGTCGCCGCCGAGGCCGTCGGGAGTCAGACAGACGGCAGCACCGGAAGCCAGCGGGTGCCACAGCTCCCACACCGACGCGTCGAAGGCCGTGGAGGTGCGGGCCAGCACGACGTCGTCGGGGGCGAGCCCGTGGCCGGCGGCCAGCCACGCCAACTGGTTGGCCAGGCCGGCGTGGTGCACCACGACCGCCTTGGGGCGGCCGGTGGAGCCCGAGGTGTAGATCACGTACGCGGGATGCGTCGGCAGCAGGGGCGTCGTCCGGTCGGTGTCCGCCACCGGGTCGCCGGACTGTTCGGTGAGGGCCGCGGTCGCCTCCGGCCCGTCGAGCACCAGCCGGGGCACGGTGGTGCCGTCCGGTACGACGGTGCTCGCCGCCGAGGTGATCACCAGGCTCGGCCGGGCGTCGTCCAGTTGGAAGGCGATCCGGGCGGCCGGGTGAGCCAGGTCCAGCGGCAGGTAGGCCGCTCCGCTCTTCAGCACCGCCAGCATCGCGGTGAGCAGGTCGACGGAGCGCGGCAGCGCCAGGGCGACCAGGCTCTCCGGTCCGATGCCGGCGGCGATCAGGCGGTGGGCGAGGCGGTTGCTGCGGAGGTCGAGGTCGGCGTAGCTGAGGTGCTGTGCGCCGAAGATCACGGCTTCGGCCTGTGGGTGGCGGGCTGCCTGGGTCTGGAACAGCTGCGGCAGGGTGGCCGGGGTCGTCGGCTGGGCGGTGTCGTTCCAGGTGGTGAGGATCCGGTGGCGTTCCTCGGTGTCGAGGATGTCGACGGTGCTGATCGGGGCCTCGGGGTCGGTGGTGAGGGCGGTCAGCACCCGGATCCAGCGTTCGCCGAGGAGTTCGATCGACTTCTGGTCGAAGAGGTCGGTGGCGTAGGTGATGCGGGTGGCGAGACCGGCGGGGCTTCCGTCCGCGGAGTCGAAGGTCTCGCTGATCTCGAAGGAGAGGTCGAACTTCGCCGACGGCGAGGTGGTGGACAGGGAGGTGCTGTGGAGCCCGGGCAGGTCCACCAGGGCCTCGGCGGTGTTCTGCAGGCTGAGCATGACCTGGAAGAGGGGGTGTCGGGCCATGGAGCGGGTGGGGGCGAGTTCTTCGACGAGGCGTTCGAAGGGGATGTCCTGGTGGGTGTAGGCGGTGAGGCCGGTGTCGCGGACGCGGGCGAGTGCCTGGGTGAAGGTGGGGTTGCCGGTGAGGTCGGTGCGGAGGACGAGGGTGTTGACGAAGAGGCCGACGAGGTTGTCGAGGTTGTCGTCGGTGCGTCCGGCGATGGGTGTGCCGATGGGGATGTCGTGTCCGGCGCCGAGGTGGGAGAGGAGGGTGGCGAGGGTGGTCTGGAGGACCATGAAGAGGGTGGCACCGTTGGCGCGGGCGGTGTGGGTGAGGGCGGTGTGGAGGTCGGCGGGGACGGTGAGGTCGACGAGCGCGCCGTGCTGGGTGGCAATGGCGGGGCGGGGGTGGTCGAAGGGCAGGGGCAGGTCCTCCGGCAGGTCGGCCAGCGCTTCCTGCCAGTAGCTCAACTGCCGTGCCAGCAGGGCTTCGGAGTCGTTCTCGGATCCCAGCAGCTCGCGTTGCCAGAGGGTGTAGTCGGCGTACTGGACCGGCAGGGGTGACCAGTCGGGGGCGTGGCCGGTGAGGCGTGCGGTGTAGGCGGCGGTGAGGTCGCGGCCGAGGGGTGCGAGGGACCAGCCGTCGGCGGCGATGTGGTGGATGGTGACGGTGAGGACGTGGTCGTCGGGTGCGAGGGTGATGAGGTGGGCGCGGAGGGGGAGTTCGGTGGTGAGGTCGAAGGGGCGGGTGGTGGTGTGGGTGATGGTGTGGGTGAGGTCGTCGGGTGTGTCGAGTTCGGTGACGGTCAGCTCGAAGGTGAGTTCCTGAGGTGTGAGCACCCGCTGGCGGGGGTCGCCGTTCCCGGTGGGGAAGACTGTGCGCAGGGATTCGTGCCGGGTGATCAGGTCGATCAGGGCGGCCTGGAGGGCGTTGCGGTCGATGGTGCCGGTGAGGCGGAGGGCGGTGGGGATGTTGTAGGTGGCGCTGGGGCCGGTCAACTGGCCGAGGAACCAGAGGCGTTGCTGGGCGAAGGAGAGGGGCGGTCGCTCGGGCCGCTCGGTGACGGTGATCGCCGGGCGTGTGCCGGTGGCCGTATCCAGTCGCAGGGCGAGGGCGGCCGGAGTGGGCGTCTCGAAGAGGGTGCGCATCGGCACCTCGATGCCGAGGGTGGTGCGGATGCGGCTGAGGAGGCGGGTGGCGAGGAGGGAGTGCCCGCCGAGGTCGAAGAAGCTGTCGGTGGGGGTGACGTGGGGGAGGTCGAGGACCTGGGCGAAGACGGCGCAGAGCACTTCTTCGTGTGGGGTGGTGGGGGTGCGGTCGGTGTGGTTCGTGGTGTGGGTGGGGGCGGGCAGGGCGCGTTGGTCGAGCTTGCCGTTGACGGTGACGGGCAGCGCGTCGAGGACCACGACCGCTGACGGAACCATGTAGTCGGGCAGTCGAGCGCTCAGGAAGTCCCGTATGGAGGAGCCGAGTTCGGCCTGGCTCTGCTCGGTGCCGAGGACGAGGTAGGCGACGAGGCGCATGTCGCCGGGGGTGTCCTCGCGGGCGATGACGGCGGCCTGGGCGACGGCCGGATGGGTGGCCAGGGCGGCCTGGATCTCGCCGAGTTCGATCCGGAAGCCGCGGATCTTGACCTGGTCGTCGGCGCGGCCGACGAACTCCAGGGCTCCTTCGGCAGTCCAGCGGGCGAGGTCGCCGGTGCGGTACATGCGGCGGCCGGGTTCGCCGAACGGGCAGGCCACGAAGCGTTCGGCGGTGAGGCCGGGACGGTTGAGGTAGCCGCGGGCCAACTGGACGCCTGCCAGGTAGAGTTCGCCGTCCACGCCCGGTGGGACCGGTTCCAGTCGCGCGTTCAGCACGTACACCCGGGTGTTCCAGACCGGCCGGCCGATCGGGACCGAGGCCCCAGCGTTCGGGGCGGAGCAGTCCCAGGCGGTCACGTCGACCGCCGCCTCCGTGGGGCCGTAGAGGTTGTGCAGCGGCACGTCGAGCAGGGCGTGGAACTTGTCCCGCAGCTCGGCCGGCAGGGCTTCGCCACTGCAGAACACCGCGCGCAGCCCCGTGCAGTTCGCGACGGCCGGCTCCTGCACGAAGGCCTGCAGCATCGACGGCACGAAGTGGGTGACGGTGACCTGCCGGCTCTGGATCAGATCGACGAGGTAGCCCGGGTCCTGGTGGCCGCCGGGGCGCGCGACCACCATGGTGGCGCCTTCCAGGAGCGGCCAGAAGAACTCCCAGACGGAGACGTCGAATCCGAACGGCGTCTTCTGCAGCACGCGGTCCGTGGCGTCCAGCGGATACGCGGACTGCATCCAGGCCAGCCGGTTGACGATGGCGCGGTGGGTGATGGTGACGCCCTTGGGGCGGCCGGTGGAGCCGGAGGTGTAGATGACGTAGGCGGGGTGGTCGGGGTGGGCGGTCAGTGGGGGTTCGGTGTTCGGCCGGTCGGTGAGGTCGGTGCGGTCGAGGTGGATGGTGGGGATGTCGATGGTGAGCGCGGTGAGGCTTCTGGTGCTGGTGGTGACGATGGCGGCGGGCCGTGCATCGTCGAGCATGGTGGCGATGCGGTCCGTGGGGTGGGAGGGGTCGATGGGGAGGTAGGCGGCGCCGGTCTTGAGGACGGCGAGGAGGGCGGCGACGAGTTCGGTCGAGCGGTTGAGGCAGACCGCGACCAGGGACTCCGGGCCGACGCCGTGGTCGCTCAACAGGTGGGCCAACTGGTTGGCGTGGGTGTGGAGTTGGGTGTAGGTGAGCTGCTGGTCTTCGAAGACGAGGGCGGTGTGGTCGGGGGTGCGGGTGGCCTGTTCGGTGAGGAGGTGGGTGAGTGTGGTGTGGGGGGTGGGGGTGGTGGTGTCGTTCCAGGTGGTGAGGAGGGTGTGGCGGAGTTCGGGGGTGAGGACGGGGATGTCGGCGAGGGGGGTGTGGGGGTCGGTTTCGAGGGCGGCGACGATGTTCTCGGTGGCCGTGAGCAGCAGGTCGTGAACGAGCTGGGGGTCGACGGCTTCGACGGACTGGACGGTGAACCCGAACCCGCTGCCGAAGTCGTCCACGAACACGGCCAGCGGGTAGTTCGTCCGTTCCTCGGCGAACACCACCTCGACGCCTTCCAGCAGCGTGCTCGACTGTTCCTCCGCCGGTGTGTGGCGGTAGTTGAGGACGGTGGTGAAGAGCGGGGTGTTCGGCGGGAGGGGGCCGGCCTGCTGGGCGACCGCGAGCTGGGCGTGCTCGTGTTCGAGGAGGCCGGCGAGCCGCTCGTGGGTGGCGCGGAGAGCCGTGAGGGCGTCCTGGTCGCGGGTGTCGATGCGGATCGGGAGGGTGTTGATGTACAGCCCGGGTGTGCGGTGCGCGTCGGCACCGGCGCTGTGTCGCCCGAGGAGGATCGTGCCGAACACCGTGTCCCGGTGGCCCGTGAGGTGGGTCAGGGTGTGCGCGTAGGCGAGGTGGAAGAGGGTGGCCGGCGTCGTGTTGTGGCGACGGGCTGCCGAGTGGACGCGCTCCGCGAGGTGCGGGTCGAGGGGGTTCCGGGCTTCGCGGGTGGGGCTGGCGTGCGTGTCGGTGAGTCCGAACGGGGTCGTGGGCTGGGTGAGGCCTGCGAGTTGCCGGGCGAAGTAGTCGTGACTGCGGCTGTTGGTGGGGTGGTTGAGGGTGTGGGCGACGAAGTCGCGGTAGGGGTGGGTGGGGGGGAGTTGGTGGTGGGTGTGGGTGAGGTGGGCGC
>NZ_JBHWCL010000254.1:0-7020 GCF_042735125.1 Kitasatospora sp. NPDC059599
GCCACCATCAGAAGCAACCTCTTCTGGGCCTTCGGCTACAACATCGCCGCCCTGCCACTGGCCGCCGCCGGACTGCTCAACCCGATGATCGCCGGAGCCGCCATGGCCTTCTCCTCGGTCTTCGTCGTCACCAACAGCCTCCGGCTGCGCCGCTTCCGGCCCGCCTGAGCACCGGCACCTGCCGACGCGAGGGGCCCGGCAGACGCGAGGGGCCCGGACCGCCATCGGTCCGGGCCCCCGCCGTGCGTCAACGCCCCAGCAGCTCGCCGCCGTTGCAGTGCAGGATCTCGCCGGTGATGAACCCGGCCTCGGGCGAGGCGAGGAAGTGCACCGCCGCCGCGACCTCGCCGGTCTCACCGATCCGGCCGAGCAGGGTGCGGGCCGCCCGCCGGGCGACCTCGGCCTCGTCCAGCCGCGGCCCGAAGAACTCGGTGCCGCTGACCGTCCCCGGCGCGACGATGTTGGCCGTGATGCCCGAGGTGCCCAACTGGGCGGCCAGGAAGTGGTTCCAGGCGTGCAGCGAGGCCTTCGCCGCGCCGTAGGAGCCGGCCCCGCGCAGGGCGGCGATGGAGCTGATGGTCACGACCCGGCCGGAGCCCGGGGTGAGCCGGTCGCGGATCGACTCGGTGAGCAGCACCACGGTCAGCACGTTGCGCTCGAAGTCGCCGCGCCAGCGGGCCAGCAGGGCGTGCGGCCCACCCCCGACCACGGTCTCCCGGCTGCCGGCGTTGTTGACCAGGACGTCGATCCGCTCGGGCAGTTCGCGCAGCGCGGCCTCCACGGCGTCCGGGTCGGCGAGGTCGCACACCAGCGGGGTGACGTTGGACCCGAGGTCGGCTGCGGCCTTCTCCAGGACCTCCCGGCGGCGGCCCACGATCACGACGTGGTCGTCCGCCTCGGCGAACCGCCGCGCGACTTCGTACCCGATTCCCGTGCCACCGCCGGTGACGACGACGTTCCTGGCCATCTGCGCACTCCCTCCCCAGTTCCGCCGTCGCGCTGCGAGTGTGCGCGACGGTCCGTACCGGAATGCCACGATTCCTATCACGCTCGGTTGCCGTGACTGCGGGGAGGGTGACGTCCCGCGCGAGAGAAGGTGTGATATGGGCGGGGTACGGCGCGCACACGGAGCGTGGCGAGAGGCAGCTCACACCCCCCGGGCGTAACTTCTCGCACCCTGATACGTCTTAGGTTGGTAGTGCGGCAGTTTTTCCGACGGGCGAGGGCACGCTGAACGGCATCGTGTCCCCGCGCTTCCATCGGCTGCCGCCGACGGGGCTCCGGCGGGCCCCGGGAACGGTCGTCGTCCTGACGGCCTTCGCGCACGACGCCGGGGTTCTGGCGGGTCAGGGACGCTTTGAGCGGCCGTCCCCGGCTGCGGCCGGCCCCGGAGTCGTGCGCCGTACGGTTCCGTCTCCGCGCGGGCCCTTCCGGGGGCGCCGCGCGGGGACGCGGAGGGGCCCGGCCGCTCAGTCAGCGGCCGGGCCCCTTTCAGCTCCCGTCCGGGCGGTGCCCGGCGTCGGCGTCGTCGCGCGTGTCGTCAGCGCCCGTCGAGCGGGACGTAGTCGCGGATCGCGGTGCCGGTGTAGATCTGGCGCGGGCGGCCGATCCGGCTGGTCGGGTCGTTGATCATCTCGTGCCAGTGGGCGATCCAGCCCGGCAGCCGGCCGAGGGCGAACAGCACGGTGAACATGCTGGTCGGGAAGCCCATGGCGCGGTAGATCAGGCCGGTGTAGAAGTCCACGTTCGGGTACAGCTTGCGCGAGATGAAGAAGTCGTCCTTGAGGGCGTGCTCCTCCAGCTTGAGCGCGATGTCCAGCAGCTCGTCGCTCTTGCCGAGCTGGCCGAGGACCTCGTGCGCGAGCAGCTTCACCTGGGCGGCGCGCGGGTCGAACGCCTTGTAGACCCGGTGCCCGAAGCCCATCAGCTTGACGCCGGCTTCCTTGTTCTTCACCTTCGTGATGAAGGCGTCGACGTCGCCGCCGTCCTTCTGGATGCTCTCCAGCATCTCCAGGACGGCCTGGTTGGCGCCGCCGTGCAGCGGGCCCCACAGGGCCGAGATGCCGGCCGAGATCGAGGCGAACAGGTTGGCGTGGCTGGAGCCGACCAGACGCACAGTGGAGGTCGAGCAGTTCTGCTCGTGGTCCGCGTGCAGGATGAGCAGCTTGTCGAGGGCGTTGACCACGACCGGGTTGAGCTCGTAGTCCTCGGCGGGGACGGCGAACGTCATCCGCAGGAAGTTCTCGACGTAGCTCAGGTCGTTGCGCGGGTAGACGAAGGGCTGGCCCATCGCCTTCTTGTACGCGTAGGCGGCGATCGTCGGCAGCTTGGCGAGCAGGCGGACCGTCGACAGGTGGCGCTGGGCCGCGTCGAACGGGTTGTGGCTCTCCGGGTAGAACGTGGACAGCGCGCCGACGACCGAGGACAGCATCGCCATCGGGTGGGCGTCCCGCGGGAAGCCCTGGAAGAAGCGCTTGACGTCCTCGTGCAGCAGGGTGTGCTGGGTGATCTCGCGGTTGAACTCCGCCAGCTGGCCCGCGTTCGGCAGCTCACCGTTGATCAGGAGGTACGCGGTCTCGATGAACCCGCCCTGCGAGGCGAGCTGCTCGATCGGGTAGCCGCGGTACCGCAGGATGCCGTTGTCGCCGTCCACGAAGGTGATCGCGGACTTGTACGCGGCGGTGTTACCGAAGCCGTTGTCCAGGGTGACCAGGCCGGTCTGCGGGAGCAGCTTCGAGATGTCGAAGCCGGCGTTGCCCGCAGTGCTCTCGACGACGGGGTACTCGTACTCGCCGTCCTGGTACCGCAGTACTACCGAGTTGTCGCTCACGTCTTCCTCACCGACGAAATGAATCCTCTTCCAAGGTGCCCTGACTGTCTCTACCATCCCCCATCCGGAGGACAGTCGCGCACCCGGGGTGGCCCGAAAGGGCCCGCCCCTACAAAACCTGCCGCCGCAGCCGGTACGAACCGGACAAGATCGGCACCACCCTAGGCTCTGCCGTAAATCTCTTCACGTCAAGAGAACATTAGAGGCAACCATCCCGTTGGATAATCATCCAGTAGTCAGTCGATGATCGAGCGCGGTATGCCTCCGACCTGCGCTGACAGCCCGTACGGCCTGCGCGATCGCCTTCCGTGACCCGACCAGCACCACGAGTTTCCGAGCCCTGGTCACAGCGGTGTAGAGCAGGTTCCGCTGGAGCATCGTCCAAGCGGACATGGTGACCGGAATCACCACCACCGGGTACTCGCTGCCCTGCGAGCGGTGGATCGTCACCGCGTACGCGTGGGCCAGCTCGTCCAGTTCGTCGAAGTCGTAGGCCACCTCCTCGTCCTCGTCGGTGAGCACCGTCAGCCGCTGGTCGTCCACGCTGAGGGCGGTCACCACTCCCACTGTGCCGTTGAAGACCCCGTTCCGCCCCTTGTCGTAGTTGTTGCGGATCTGCGTGACCTTGTCCCCCACCCTGAACGTGCGGCCGCCGAAGCGGCGTTCAGCCAACCCCTCCCGGGCCGGCGTCACCGCCCCCTGCAACAGGGTGTTCAGGTTCCCCGCCCCCGCCGGACCGCGGTGCATCGGCGCCAGCACCTGGACGTCCCGGCGCGGGTCGAACCCGAACCGCTGCGGGATCCGCCGCGCCACCACGTCCACCGTCAGCCCGGCCGCCAGCTCCGCGTCGTCCTCCGCGAACAGGAAGAAGTCCGCCAGACCCTCCGTCAACGGCGGCTTGCCCTCGTTGATCCGGTGCGCGTTCGTCACCACCCCCGACTGCTGCGCCTGCCGGAAGATCCTGGTCAGCCGCACCGACGGGATCGGCCCGCCCGCCGCCAGCAGGTCCCGCAGCACCTCCCCGGCCCCCACCGAGGGCAACTGGTCCACGTCCCCCACGAACAGCAGGTGCGCCCCCGGCGGCACCGCCTTGACCAGCTTGTTCGCCAGGATCAGGTCCAGCATCGAGGCCTCGTCGACCACCACCAGGTCCGCGTCCAGCGGCCGGTCCCGGTCGTACGCGGCGTCCCCGCCCGGCTTCAGCTCCAGCAGCCGGTGCACCGTCGACGCCTCCACCCCGGTCAGCTCCGACAGCCGCTTCGCCGCCCGGCCGGTCGGCGCCGCCAGCACGACCTTGGCCCGCTTCGCCAGCGCCAGCGTCACGATCGACTTCACCGTGAACGACTTGCCGCAGCCCGGGCCGCCCGTCAGCACCGCGACCCGCTCGGTCAACGCCAACCGCACCGACTGCTCCTGCTCGGGCGCCAGCTCCGCCCCGGTCCGCTTCGCCAGCCAGTCCAGCGCCACCCGCCAGTCCACCCCGGCGAACCAGGGCATCCGGTCGGTGTCCGAACGCAGCAGCCGCAGCAGCTGGTTGGCCAGCGAGATCTCCGCCCGGTGGAACGGCACCAGGTACACCGCGGTGATCGGCCCGCCGCCGTCCCCCGGCACCGGCTCGCGCACCACCCCCTCCGTCGCCACCAGCTCCGCCAGGCAGTCGATCACCAGCCCGACGTCCACCTGCAACAGCTTCACGCCGTCCGCGATCAGCCGCTCCTCCGGCAGGAAGCAGTGCCCCTGGTCGGTGCTCTGCGACAGCGCGTACTGCAAGCCGGCCTTCACCCGCTCCGGGCTGTCGTGCGGGATCCCCACCGCCTGGGCGATCCGGTCCGCCGTCAGGAAACCGATCCCCCAGACGTCCCCGGCCAGCCGGTACGGCTCGTTCTTCACCACACCGATCGAGCCGTCGCCGTACTGCTTGTAGATTCGCACAGCCAGCGAGGTCGACACCCCGACCCCCTGCAGGAAGACCATCACCTCCTTGATGGCCTTCTGCTCCTCCCAGGCCGCCGCGATCTTCTTGGTGCGCTTCGGCCCCAGCCCCGGAACCTCGATCAGCCGGCCCGGCTCGTTCTCGATCACCTCCAGGGTGTCCGCCCCGAACCGCTCCACGATCCGCTCGGCGAACCGCGGCCCGATCCCCTTGATCAGCCCCGAGCCCAGGTACCGCTGGATCCCCTGGACCGTGGCCGGCAGCACCGTCGTGTAGTTCTCCACCGTGAACTGCCGCCCGTACTGCGGGTGCGAGCCCCACCGCCCGTGCAGCCGCAGCGACTCCCCGACCTGCGCCCCCAGCAGCGCGCCCACCACGGTCAGCAGGTCGTTCCCGCCCCGGCCGGTGTCCACCCGGGCCACCGTGTAGCCGGTCTCCTCGTTGGCGTAGGTGATCCGCTCCAACACGCCCTCGACCTGCGCGAGCTGGAGCGGCTGCTGCCCCGACGGCGCGTGCTTGCTCACCGGGCCCCCTTCGACCGGTACGGGTGGATCATTCCGCTACGCACCGTACCGCCCGGCCCCGACAAGCCCACAGCCCCGGAACCCGGCGGCCCGGCCCGGGCCCGGGCCTGCGGAGCCTGCCGTGCAGCGCCTCCGCCGAAGTGCCAGGCTGAGGGTAGGCAGGGGGACCGTCGACCGCGCCCGCCCGGGCCGGCCCCGTCCGAGGAGCAGTGCCGACATGCTCAACACCGCCTACCGCCCCGGCTCCCCCGACTGGCTCGACCTGAGCAGCCCCGACACCCGGGCCTCCGTGGACTTCTACACCGCGCTGTTCGGCTGGACCTTCGACTCGGCCGGCCCCGAAGCGGGCGGCTACGGCTTCTTCCGGCTCGACGGCCGCACCGTCGCCGCCCTCGGCCCGCTCACCGAGGAGGGCTCCGCACCCGCCTGGACCCTCTACTTCGCCACCCTCGACGCCGACCGCACCACCGAACTCGTCGAACAGGCCGGCGGCCGCGTCCGCTACACCCCCTTCGACGTCTTCACCTCCGGCCGGATGGCCGGCTACACCGACCCCACCGGCGCCGACTTCGCCGTCTGGCAACCGCACGACACCCGCGGCCTGGACCTCGTCGACCAGGAGGGCAGCCTCTGCTGGGCCGAGTGCCTCAGCGTCGACGCCGAACTCGCCAAATCCTTCTACCGCACCGTCTTCGGCTGGCAGGAACAGGACGTCCCGTTCGGGGACTCGCTCTACACCGTCCTCACCCCGGCGGGCGGCGGCACCGACGACGCGCACGGCGGCATCGTCCAGCTCCACCCCGACCAGACCGCCGCCGGCACCGCCTCGCACTGGTTCCCGTACTTCGAGGTCCCCAACGCGGACGCCAGCCTCGCCATCGCCGACACCCTCGGCGCCACCGTCCGGCTCCCCGCCACGGACGTCCACGGCGTCGGCCGCCTCGCCCGGCTCGCCGACCCGCACGGCGCGGTGTTCGCCGTCATCACCAGTGCCGCGCCCGGCGCGTGACACCCGCTCACCCCGGCCCGCCCACCCGGCCCCGGATCGTCCCCGAGAAGGGGCGTGAGGGGGTGCTACGGGCGTAGACAGGCGATCGAGGTCAACCGGTGCCTTCTATTCTCTGATCATGAGCGACATGACCGATCTGACGATCCGCCGGGCGACCGAGGCGGACCTCCCGGCGATAGTGGCGATGCTCGCCGACGACCCGCTGGGCGCGACCCGTGAGAGCCCCGACGACCTCACCGCGTACCGCACCGCCTTCGCCCGCATCGACGGCGACCCGCACCAGCACCTGGTCGTCGCCGACCGGGCCGGCCGGACCGTCGGCACCCTGCAGCTGACCGTCATCCCGGGCCTCTCCCGCCGTGGCTCCACCCGCACGATCATCGAGGCCGTCCGCGTCCACGCCGACGAACGCGGCAACGGGCTCGGCACCGACCTGATCGAATGGGCCGTCGAACGCTCCCGCGAACTCGGCGCCGACCTCGTCCAGCTCACCTCCGACGCCACCCGCACCGACGCCCACCGCTTCTACGAACGGCTCGGATTCGTTCCGTCGCACGTCGGATTCAAGCTGAAGGTCTGACCGAAGGTCCGACACCGCACCTCGGACAGAACGCCCGAGAAACGCGAAGAACCCCCATCCGGAATCCGGATGGGGGTTCTTCACAAAGGTTGTTCGGCGGCGTCCTACTCTCCCACAGGGTCCCCCCTGCAGTACCATCGGCGC
>NZ_JBHWCL010000255.1:0-6810 GCF_042735125.1 Kitasatospora sp. NPDC059599
CCGCCGTGCCGCCGTGCCGCCGTGCCGCCGTGCCGCCGTGCCGCCGTGCCGCCGTGCCGCCGTGCCGCCGTGCCGCCGTGCCGCCGTGCCGCCGTGCCGCCGTCAGCGTCGCTGTTGCTGCCAGTGCCGGTGTCGTGCGGGTACGGGCGCCGGCCGGCGCGGGATCCGCAGCGGCGTGGCCGTCCGGCCCCGCCCGCCCGCCCCGCACCGCCCGCAGCCCCGCACCGCCCGCAGCCCGTCCCGCGGCCACCGTGCCGCACGGCCGTCGGCGTGTCGAACCCGGCTGCGCCGCATGCCGGATGACGGGGCGGTGGGAAGGCGTGACGGACCTGCACCGGCTGCACCGGCCCGCCCGGGAACGGGCACCCGGGACGGGGAGGCGCACCCCGCCCGTGAGACCATCGCCCGGTGCGCCGACTCACCGTCCTGGGAACCAGTGCCGCCCACCCCGAAGCGGGCCGTGCCGCCAGCGGCTTCCTCCTCGAGTACGACGGTTACCGCCTCGTCCTCGACCTCGGCTACGCCACGTTCCCCCGCCTGCTCGGCCACACCCCGGCCACCGGCCCGGACGCCGTCGTCATCACCCATGAACACCCCGACCACTGCGCCGATCTCAGCGCCCTGGCCCGTGCCCGCTACTTCGCCAGTCCCCGCCCGCCGCTGCTGCCCCTGTACTGCACGCCGGGCGTCGTGACCCGCGTCCAGGCGATGGAACCCAGCGAAGACCTCCGAGACGTCTTCGACATCCACCTCCTGCCCGCCGACGCCGGCGCCACCCACCGCCTGGGCCCGCTGCTTCTGGAGAGCGTGCCGCTGCCCCATCACGTCCCGCACGCGGGCGTGCGTCTGAGCGCTCCGGGCCTGACCCTCGCCTACAGCGGTGACGCGGGCCCCGGCCCGGCCCTGGAGCGTCTGGCCGCCGGTGCCGACCTGTTCGTCGCGGGCGTCACCGTGTGCGGCACCGGGCCGGACGACCCGTATCTGCTCAGCGCCGCCCAGGCCGGGCGGTGGGCCCGGCGTGCGGGTGCCGCCCGGCTGCTGCTCACCCACTTCTGGCCCGGCACCGACCGCACCGTCCCGCTCGTCGAGGCCCGCCACACCTTCGCGGGCGACGTCACGGCCGCCGAGGAGGACCAGCACCTGCCCCTGTGACCGGCCCCCGCGCCCCGGCCGGCAGAACACGACGCCCCGGTCGCCCGCGCGGGCGTGCACGGGAAGTCGGACCGGCCGACTTCCGGTGCGGGGCGAGGGGAGAGGGGCCTGTTCGCACTGTCGGCCTGCGGTGGCGGTGCGCGACAAGCCGGGCCGGCCGCCCACGAGTCCTGCCGACCGCCGTGGCGCGCCCTGGCGTGGTGGGTGGTTGGGTGTGGGCTGCGGCTCGGCCGGCGGATGCCGCCGGCCCGTTCACTGCCCGGTTGCCCGCGTCGGCGCGGGTGAAGGAACGCGGCCCGGGGAGGGTGTTGTGGCTCAAGCGGTCCCCAGTGATGCCCTTGTCCGTTACCGGTTGCCCGGGTGGGCGTGCACAGGAGATCGGCGGGGCCGACTTTCGGTGCGTGGGCGGGACTTGTGCACGCGGGAAGTCGGACAGGTCGACTTCCTGTGCCGCGCCGTGCCGTGTGGGTGCCGGCTGCGGCTCGACCGGTACGAGCGCAGGCCTGTTTCCCTGCCCAGGGGCCGGAGGACCGAGCGCGCAGAGGAAGTCGGCGGGGCCGACTTCCCGCGCTGGGGCGGTGAAGGCGTCGGGGTGCGGCTGCGGTCCGTGCGACGGGGACGAACGACGTGGGAGGACGCCGGCCCGGGGCCGGCTTCCCGGGCGGGCCGCCGTCGGGGCGGTGCGGGCAGCGTTCAAAGGGGCGGCGGTGCGGCCCAACCGGCTGACAGCGCTGCGGCGTTCACCGCCCGGTACCCCCGGTGCCCCCGGTGCCCCCGGTGCCCCCGGTGGCGTGCGGTGGCGTGCGCGGGAAGTCGGCGGGGCCGACTTCTTGCGCGGGCCGGGGGCGGGAGGCGGGGCCCGGCCGGTGGGGGCGGGGGTGTCCGCGATCGGCGCGGTGGCTGGGTGTGCCGGGGGTGCTGGGGGTGCCGGTCGCTCGACCGGGAGGATTCGCAGGCCTGTTCACTGCCCGGTGTCCGTGGAGGGGCCAATTTCGTACTGGCGAGGGACGGACGTCGCAGCAGGTCGACCGGCGGCAGGCCAGGCCCGTCCGCCGACCTCCTGTGCCCGGGTTCGGGGCACGGCAGGTCGGCGGGGTCGGCTTCCTGGGCGCGGCGCGGCGCGGTCCGGGGCCCGGTACGGGCTGCCGGCCTGTGGGTGAGCGGTGTGCGGGTGAGTGGTGCGTGGGAAGTCGGACCGGCCGACTTCCTGTGCGTGGCGCGGTGGGTGGGGGCGGGCCGGCGGCCGATCGGTGGAGGGTGCCGCCCTGTTCTCACTGCCCGCTGTCCGGACGGGGGTGCGCGATGGTCGAGGAGACCGACCTTTCCGCGCGCGGGCGAGGGGCGGGGCCGGAGGCCGCTGTGGCTCAACCGGCCGTGAGCGAAGCCCCGTCCACCGGCCGGTGCCCGGCCGGGCGCGCGGCCGGGCCGATGCCGCGCGCGGGCAGGGGGCGGGTCCCTTGCCCGGGCCGGCCGGCGTGGGGTGGGCGGACGGTGTCCCGCTGTACGGCGGTGGCGCGCGGGAAGTCGGACCGGCCGACTTCCCGCGTACGGGGCGTGTCGGCGACGGGTGAAAGGAGGGCGGGGCGCAGAGCGGGGTGGAGCGCATGGATGCCGGGTCGGCTTCCCGTACCGGGGGCGGGGTGGGCGCCGGGTCGTCCGGGCAGGGAGCGCCGCCCGTGCGCCGTCTGCCCCTCTGCCCGCCGGGCCGCCGGTGGTGGCGCGCGGGAAGTCGGACCGGCCGGCTTCCGGTGCCGGGGCGGGCGTCCGGGGTGTGGCTGCGGGCCGACCGGGAGTGCGTGTGGCCCTGGCTGCTTCCTGATGTCCGGGTGAGGGCGCGCAGGAGGCCGGCGAGGCCGGCTTCCCGTGCCGGGGCGGGATGGGCGGCTGCCGGACTGCGGCCCAACCGGCGGAAAGCGCGGGCCCGTTCACTGCCCCGGATGTCGGATGGGCGAGCGGACGGGAGGCCGGTGGGGCCGACTGTTCGGGCCGGGGGGCGGGGCTTTTGTTCGCGTCGGCGGCCTGACGCGGTGGCGCGGGGGAGGCCGGTGTGGCCGGCTTCCCGTGCCGGAGCGGTGCGGGTGCCGGGGTACGGCTGCGATCCGTGAGTGAGCGCGGGAGGCCGGCGGGGGCGGCCTTCCGGACGGGAAGAGCAGGGGGATGCCACCCCGGGCCGGCAGCGGGGCCTCTGGCGGGAAGCACGGCGGACCAACCGGCCGGGGGTGCTGCGCCGTCCACTGCCCGGTGCCCCCGGTGGCGTGCACCGGAAGTCGGTGGGGCCGACTTCCTGTGCGGGACACAGGGGCGCCCCGGCCGGGCTACGGCTGCGGGGTCCGGCCGGTGTGGCGGATGGGGGTGTCGGGGTGTGGCTGTCGCCCGACCGGCAGGAGGTGCGGGCCCGTTCACTACCTGGCGCCCGGATGGGGTGAGGGACGAAGGGAAGCGGCCACGGCGGTTCAACCGGCTGCGGGTGAAGCCCCGTTCACCCTCAGCCGGTCGCCCGCGCGGGCGTCCACGGGAAGTCGGACCGGCTGGCTTCCGGTGTGGGGTGAGGGGGGTGGGCTTTGTTCGGGCTGCTGCCGTGTGGTGGTGGCGCGTATGGGAGGTCGGACTGATTGGCGTCCCGTGCCGGGGTGGGCTGGTTGTGGGTGTGGTTGCAGGCTCGACCGGTTCGGGGTGCTGGGCTGTTGACTGCCGGTTCCGGGTGGGTGCGCGCGGGAGGTCGGGTCGGCCGGCTGCCGGTGCGGGGTCGGGGCGGGGGCGGCGTCGGGTGTGGCCGCGGACCGGCGGGCTTGGGGTGCTGCGCCATTTACCGGACGGGTGTGCGCGGGACGTCGGGCCGGCCGGCTTCCCGCGTGGGGCGGAGCGAGGCGGGTCGGGGCAGGGGTGGTGGTCAGGTGTGGTGGTCGAGCAGGGCCTGCAGGTAGTCCTCCAGACGGCGGGTCAGCAGGGCCGGGGTCAGGTCGGTGCGGCCCAGGTCGCGCCAGGGGACGGCGACCTTCTCGGCGTCCGGGGCGAAGGCGAGGGCGTCCAGCAGCCGCCAGTACAGGTGGCCGGTGCCCTCGTCGAGGACGCCGCCGGCCTCGCGGTAGCGGTCGGCGAAGGCCAGGCCGGCGGCGGGGCCGTGGAGCAGGGCCAGGGCGGTGGCGCAGTGGGCGACGTCCAGGTCGGCCGGGCCCCAGGAGGTCTCCACCCAGTCGACGACCCCGCTGACCGCCAGGCTCGCGCCGCTGCCGGTGAACAGCACGTTGCCGGGGTGGAAGTCGCGGTGCAGGAAGCACGGGCGGTGCGCGGGCGCCTCGCGGCGGATCCCCTCCACCGCCCGCGCCCACAGTGCGGGGCGCTTCGTGTGCTGGGGGACGCGCACGATGTCGGGCGCGGTCCACGCCTGCCAGGCGCGCGGACGCGACCGCTCGTCGACCTCCAGGGCGTGGACGGCGGCGAGCTGGGCGGCCAGCAGGTCCGCGCGCCGGCCGGTGTCCGCGTCCTCGGCCAGGCGCACCCCGCCGGGCAGGTGCGTCATCACCAGGGACGGGTGGTCGCAGGCCGCGCCGTGCTCGTCGAGGGCGCGCAGGCGCGCGGCCGGCACGCCACCGCCCTCCAGCAGCCCCAGCACGCCGGCCTCGCGCGCCAGCAGGGCCGGGGCGTGACGGCGGTAGAACGGGGTGACGAAGGAACGCAGCACCAGCGCGTACCGGCCGCCGCCGTCCGGGCGTTCGACGTCCAGGCGGCGCATCCGCGAGGTCCATCCGCCCTTGAGCGCCGTCACCGCCGTGATCCGCTCACCGGGCGCGAGCGCGCCCTCGGCCCACCGCAGGGTCGCGGCCCAGTCCCGCCCGCCGCCCCCGCCGTCCCCGCCGGACCCGTCCCCGCCGGACCCGTCCCCGCCGGACCCGTTCCCGTCCCTGCCGTCCCCGTTTTCGATCATGGACCGACAGCCTACGCCCCGCCCCCCGCCCCCGGCCGGCCGGGCGTCGTGACGGATGCTCAACTCCGGTGCGAGGAGGGCCCGCAGGCCACTGTTCCGACGCCGTCGGAGCCTGACGGGCGGGCCGCGGCCCGCCCGGGTGGGGCCCTGGGCCCGGCACCGCCGGCCCGCCGCCGGCCGCACGGGGGAGCCGTGCGATGCCCGGGACCGTCGTCTTCGAGACCACCGGGGCCCCGAGGTCCCGACCGTGCGCGAGAGCCCCGGCGCCCGCCCGGGCCCGGTGAACCGCGCCTGCCGCGTCGCCGCCCCCGGCCTCGACCACGCCGAGGCGCTCTTGTGCGCCGGCACCCGCCTCGAACGGCCGCAGCTGCCCGCCGCCCCCGGCTGCCAGGCCTGCGGCACCTTCGACGCCCTCGGCGAGGGCATCACCGGCTTCGCCGTCGGTGACCCGGTCGACACCGTGCCCGCCTTCAGCCGGAACGACCACGGCGTCCACGGCACCCACGCCCCCGTACCCGACCACGCCGTCGTCCGCCGCCCCGTCGTCTGCCGCCCCCGTCCGGGGCGCCGTCGGGTGGATGCCCGGCCTCACCGTCTGCGGCGCCCTCGCCGAGGACGTCCACCTGCGCCACGGCGGCCACGTCCTGACCACCGCCACCGCTGCCTCCGGCATCGGCCTCGCCGTGATCCGCACCGCCCGCCGCCTGGGCGCCCTGCCCACCGCCACCACCCGCACCCGCGCCAAGCCTCCGGCCTCCTGGAAACCGGCGCCGCCGTCGTCGTCGTCACCGGCGAGGACGACCTCCTCGCCCGCCGCCCCGCCGCCCCGCCGGACGCGGCGTACGCACCGTTCTCGACCCCGTCGCCGGACCCTGCGCCCTCACCCTCGCCCCCGGCGGACACCAGATCGTCTACGGCCGCCCCGGCCCGCGCGACACCCCCTGCCCGGCCAGGACACCTTCGCCCCCGTCACCAGCCCGCTTCCCCCCTGCACGAAGAAGACATCTCCTCGGGGGGTCTGCGGGTGCAGATGAGGGTTGCTGCGACGCCGGCGAAGGCGGCGAGGTGGTCGGCTTTGCGTTCGTGGCGGCGGTGGAGGCGGCGGAAGCCGCCGCCCCAGGCAACGGTGCACCCGATCACCCGGCGGTGGAGGCCCAGGCACTCGGAGGACCCGATTCCCCGGCGGGTGATGCGGGCGGGGATCTGCCGGCGGCCAAGGCAGGAGCGGATGAAGCGGTGGTCGTGGGACGTGTCGCCGTGCGGCCTGCCGGGTCGGCACCGCCTCGGGCCTCGCCGTGCGCGGATCGGCGGGACGGCGCCGACGAGCGGGATCAGGGCCCGGCCGCCGTGGACGTCGGCCCCGGAGACCGCGAGCGACAGGGGTCGACCGGTGCGTTCGGCGAGCAGGTGGATCTTCGACCCGTACGTGCCCCGATCGACAGGGCTCGGACCCGTCAACTCCCCCTTTTCCAGGGTCCGCATGTTCACCGGGTCGACCGCACGCCTCGACCGGGCCGGCTCGCCCCGCGCGCCGGGGCTCGTCCGGGACGACCCGGTGGAGCCCGGCCCACGCCCCGGCCCTGCTCCCCCCGGTGAAACGCCGGTGGGCGGTCGGCCCGGACGGACCGGAACACGGCGGCGGCCGGGCCCACGTGCACCCCGCCGCCGCGACGGACACGACCACCGCCGCCACCTCGCGATCCCCGCAACGGCGCCGCCCGCCACCCTGGGGC
>NZ_JBHWCL010000256.1:0-6726 GCF_042735125.1 Kitasatospora sp. NPDC059599
GCCGGACCGTTCCCGCGTCCGCCCGGGGAGCCGGGTCCGCGTTCGATCAGCGCTTCGCGTAGTCCGCGAACCCCTGCCAGTCGATGACCACGCACGGCTCGTCGCCCAGGATCCAGGCGTCGTGCCCGGGTGCGCAGATCATGTAGTCGCCGGGGCCGAACTCCTCCGCCTGGCCGTCGTCCATGACGATCTTCATCCGGCCGGAGACCACGTACCCCGTGTGGGCCGCCTGGCAGCTGTCGGTCTTGGCGATCGGCTTCACGTGCTTGGACCACTGCCAGCCCGGCTCGAACACGGCCCGGCCCACCGGGCCGGCGTCCAGGTTGACCAGGCGCAGCTCGCCCGTGCCCTCCTCGAAGGGACGGACTTCCTCGGGATCCTCGAAGCTCTTGCGGACCAGACCGGACATGGCGCACTCCTCTCCCCGCAGGGAGGACGGCCCGGTCGCCGGCGGTGGCCGCACCGCCCCTGCTGGCCCTTCCAGTCTGCGCCCGGATCGGGGAGCGGTCACGTGGGGTGGCCCGCTCCCCGGGTGGCGCGGAGCGGGTCAGCCCCGGGTGCGGGCCACGCCGATCGGGCAGGCGGCGCCGGTGCCGCCGAGGCCGCAGTAGCCGTTGGGGTTCTTGGCCTCCGACAGGTACTGCTGGTGGTACGGCTCGGCCGGGAAGAACGGGCCGGCCGGGGCGATCTCGGTGGTGATCGGACCGTAGCCGAGCGCGGTCAGGGCCGGCTGGAAGGCGTCCCTGGTGGCCGCCGCGGCCTCGGCCTGGGCGGGGGAGTGGGTGTAGACGGCGGAGCGGTACTGGGTGCCCACGTCGTTGCCCTGGCGGTTTCCCTGCGTCGGGTCGTGCGCCTCCCAGAACGTCTTCAGCAGGCGCTCGTACGACACCACCGCCGGGTCGTAGACCACCCGGACCGCCTCGGTGTGCCCGGTCAGCCCGCTGCACACCTCCTCGTACGTCGGGTTCGGGGTGTAGCCGCCCTGGTAGCCGGCCAGCGTCGTCCAGACGCCGGGCAGCCGCCAGAACGTCCGCTCGGCGCCCCAGAAGCAGCCCAGCCCGAAGTCGGCCACCTCCAGCCCCTCCGGGTACGGGCCGGGCAGCGGGTGGCCGAGCACGGTGTGCGGGTCCCGCAGCTCGAAGGACGGGGCCGCCCGGCCGGGCAGCGCCTGGTCGGCGGGGACGAGCGAGGTCTTGTGGCGGTTGAACAGCACGGCCTGCTCCTGCGGGGTAGGGAGGGTTGCCCCGGATTCAACGCACGGAACGGCTCCCGGATTCCGGGAGCGGTACTTCCGGACGGCGGCGGCCCGCGGCGGCGGCGGTTTCCGCCAGTGCTCCCGGTTCCGGCGAGCGCGCCGACGTACGGCCACTAGGCTCGGAGCCATGACCGAGCACCAGCTTCCCCAGGGCTTCGAGACCCTCGCCATCCACGCGGGTCAGGAAGCAGACCCCCAGACCGGGGCCGTCGTCACGCCGATCTACCAGGTGTCCACCTACAAGCAGGACGGGGTGGGCGGCCTGCGGGGCGGCTACGAGTACAGCCGTAGCGCCAACCCGACCCGTACCGCGCTGGAGGAGTGCCTCGCCGCGCTGGAGGGCGGCGCCCGCGGCCTCGCCTTCGCCTCCGGCCTGGCGGCCGAGGACACCCTGCTGCGCACCATCCTCAAGCCGGGCGACCACATCGTGATCCCCAACGACGCCTACGGCGGCACCTTCCGGCTGTTCGCCAAGGTGCTGACCCGCTGGGGCGTCGAGTTCTCCGTGGCCAACACCCAGGACCTGGCCACCGTCCGCGAGGCGATCCGCCCCAACACCCGCGCGGTGTGGGTGGAGACCCCGTCCAACCCGCTGCTGGGCATCACCGACCTGGCCGCGCTCGCCGAGATCGCGCACGGCGCCGGCGCGCTGCTGGTGGTCGACAACACCTTCGCCAGCCCGTACCTGCAGCAGCCGATCGCGCTCGGCGCGGACGCGGTCGTGCACTCCACCACCAAGTACATGGGCGGCCACTCGGACGTGGTCGGCGGTGCGCTGGTGCTGGCCGACGCGACCCTCGGCGAGGAGGTCGCGTACCACCAGAACGCGATGGGCGCGGTCTCCGGCCCGTTCGACGCCTGGCTGGTGCTGCGCGGCATAAAGACGCTGGGTGTCCGGATGGACCGGCACAGCGCCAACGCGGAGAAGGTTGCCGAGCTGCTGGCGGGCCACTCCAAGGTCAGCCAGGTGCTGTACCCGGGCCTGCCCGAGCACCCCGGCCACGACATCGCGGCCAAGCAGATGAAGGCCTTCGGCGGCATGGTCTCGTTCCGGGTCGCGGGTGGCGAGGAGGCGGCCGTCGAGGTCTGCAACCGCGCGCAGCTGTTCACCCTCGGCGAGTCGCTGGGCGGCGTCGAGTCGCTGATCGAGCACCCGGGCCGGATGACCCACGCCTCGGTGGTCGGTTCGGCGCTGGAGGTGCCGTCCGACCTGGTGCGCGTCTCGGTCGGCATCGAGTCGATCGACGACCTGCTGGCCGACCTCGAGCAGGCGCTGGGCTGAGCCCGTCGGGGTTCTCGGGGTTCACTGCCCCTGCTGGTCCGCCGTGTAGGACTCCATCGCGTGGTTGAAGCGGGCCAGCAGGGCGCAGAACGCCCGTTGCTCCTCCTCCGGCCAGTCGGCCATCAGGCGGCGGGTCAACTCGGCCCGTCCGTCCCGGACTTCGTCGAGGCGTCCGGAGCCGCGGGCGGTCAGTGCGAGCCGCACGGCGCGCCGGTCGGCCGGGTCCTGCACCCGGCCGACCAGCCCGGCCGCGACCAGCGGGGCGACCTGGCGGGTCACCGTGGAGGAGTCCACGCCGAGCGATTCGGCCAGCGCCTTGACGTTGGCCGGCCCGTGCCGCTCCAGTCGGTCGAGCAGCAGGTAGGCGGCCCGGTCCAGCGCTCCGACCCCGCCGCCGGAGGTCCGGACCTGTTCCATGCGGCGGGCGAACACCGCGAGCTGGTACTGGAGTTGGGCGTGCACGGGGTCGGTGCGGTCGGTGGCCTGGGGCGAGGTCGTCGTCATCGCGGCTCACGATCGTCGTGCGGCGAGGGAGGCTCGGAAGCAGCAGCGTACGCGGGCGCGGCGGACCCGGGAACAGGCCCGGCGTGCCGGATTGCCGCCGTCCGGACCTCTAACCTTGGCGACATGCACAACTGGCCGATCACCCTCGACGACGTCCGCGGCGCCCAGAAGATGCTCGCCGGGATCGCCCGGGTGACCCCGATGGAGGGCAGCCGGTACCTGTCCGGGCTGATCGGCGCACCGGTCCACCTGAAGTGCGAGAACCTCCAGCGCACCGGCTCCTTCAAGCTGCGCGGGGCGTACGTGCGGATCGCGGGCCTCTCGCCGGTGCAGCGGGCCGGCGGGGTGGTGGCGGCGAGCGCCGGGAACCACGCCCAGGGCGTGGCGCTGGCGGCCGCGCTGCTGGGGGTGCGCTCGACGGTGTTCATGCCGGTCGCGGCGCCGCTGCCGAAGGTCGCGGCCACCCGCGAGTACGGCGCCGACGTGCGGCTGCACGGCGCCACCGTGGACGAGGCGCTGCTCGCCGCGCAGCGGTACGCGGAGGCGACCGGCGCGGTGTTCATCCACCCCTTCGACCACTGGGACGTGGTCACCGGCCAGGCGACCGTGGGCCTGGAGGTGCTGGAGCAGTGCCCCGAGGTGCGCACCATCCTGGTCGGGGTGGGCGGCGGCGGGCTGCTGGCCGGGATCGCGGCGGCGGTCAAGCCGTTGCGGCCGGACGTCCGGGTGGTCGGGGTGCAGGCGGCCGGGGCGGCCGCGTACCCGCCCTCGCTGGCGGCCGGGCGGCCGGTGTCGCTGCAGCACGTCGCCACCATGGCCGACGGGATCATGGTCGGACGCCCGGGCGACATCCCCTTCGAGGTGGTCAACACGCTGGCGGACGGCATCCGCACGGTCTCCGAGGACGCACTGTCGCGGGCGCTGCTGATCGGCCTGGAGCGGCTGAAGCTGGTGGTCGAGCCGGCCGGGGCGGCCCCGATCGCGGCGCTGCTGGAGCGGCCTGACTCCTTCGAGGGGCCGGTGGTGGCGGTGCTGTCCGGCGGCAACATCGACCCGCAGCTGATGCAGCGGGTGCTGCGGCACGGCCTGGCGGCGGCCGGGCGCTACCTGTCGCTGCGGGTGCGGCTGGCGGACAAGCCGGGGTCGCTGGCGGACCTGCTGGCGGTGCTGACCAGGGTGGACGCCAACGTGCTGGACGTGGCGCACGTGCGGATCGACCCGCGGCTGGGGCTGACCGAGGTCGAGGTGGACCTGCACCTGGAGACCAAGGGCCCGGAGCACTGCGCGGCGGTGGTCGGCGAGCTGCGGGACTCGGGGTACGTCGTCTCCGGCGAGTCCTCCTCCGGTTGACCGGATGCCGCGTGGGACCAGTGGGGCGGGAGTGACCACCGGGTTCCCAGTTGCCGGTGGTTCGGGGCCTGATTGCCGGTCGTTGCTGCGGTCCGGCGCGGCTTCTCCCTGGAACGATGGCGGAGCTGCATCCCTTGACGCGATATATCGCGTACTGGGAGACTCGCGATACATCGCGTTCGAGTCCCGCGGGTCGAAAATCGAGTCGCCCGCGCGCCCGAAAGCGGGGCAGAGTGGGACAGATCGCTCCATACGTCCGAGGAGATGAGGCAGGCCATGGCGCCAGCCATCCAAGCCGAGAACCTGGTGAAGACCTTCGGCGACGTACGAGCCCTGGACGGCGTCAGCCTCGACGTCCCCGAGGGCACGGTGCTCGGGCTGCTCGGCCCGAACGGCGCCGGGAAGACCACCACCGTGCGGGTCCTCACCACCCTGCTCCGCCCCGACTCCGGTCGCGCGGTGGTCGCCGGCGTCGACGTCCTCAAGCACCCCAACAAGGTCCGCAGCCTGATCGGCCTGTCCGGACAGTACGCGGCGGTCGACGAGTACCTCACCGGCTTCGAGAACCTCACCATGGTCGGCGAGCTCTACCAGATGAGCACCCGCGCCGCGAAGGCCCGCGCGCTGGAGCTGCTGGAGTGGTTCAACCTCGCCGAGGCCAAGGACCGCACCGCCAAGACCTACTCCGGCGGCATGCGCCGCCGCCTGGACCTCGCCGCCGCACTGGTCGTCCGGCCGCCGGTGATGTTCCTGGACGAGCCGACCACCGGCCTCGACCCGCGCAACCGGCTCGCGCTCTGGGAGGTCATCGAGACCCTGGTCGAGCAGGGCACCACGCTGCTGCTCACCACCCAGTACCTGGAGGAGGCCGACCGGCTCGCCCACGACATCGCGGTGGTCGACCGTGGCCGGGTGATCGCGCGCGGCACCGCCGACCAGCTCAAGGCCCAGATCGGCGGCGAGCGGATCGAGGTCGTGGTGCACGAGCCCGGCCGGGTCGCCGACGCGGTCGCGGCGATGTCCGGCTACGCGCTGAGCGAGCCGACGGTGGAGAAGAACACCCGCCGGATCACCCTGCCGATCAGCGGCGGCGCCCGGGTGCTCGCCGACGCCATCCGCGAACTGGACGCCCGCGGGATCGAGATCGACGACATCGGGCTGCGCCGCCCGACGCTGGACGACGTCTTCCTCACCCTCACCGGCCACGCCGCCGAGGAGGGGACCGAGGAGGGCGGCGCCGACCCCAAGGCGCGCGGGCGGGGCAAGGGCAAGGGCAAGGGCAAGCCCGGCGGCACGGACGACGCCGGGAGCCGGGGACCGGACAAGCAGGCCGTCGCGGCCGGAAAGGAGCGCTGAGATGAGCACCGCCACCGAGCACGCCATCGGCGCGGCGATGCCCAGGCAGCGCCGGGGGCTGTCCGCCACCCTGCACGACTCCTGGGTGGTCGCCAAGCGCAACCTGCGCCGGATGACCCGCATCCCGGAGATCGTCGTCTTCGGCCTGATGCAGCCGGTCATGTTCGTGCTGCTGTTCTCGTACGTCATGGGCGGGGCGATCAAGATCCCGGGGGCGGACTCCAGCTCCCACACGTACATCCAGTTCCTGATGGCCGGCATCTTCGCCCAGACCGTCACCTTCGCCACCGCCGGTGCCTCGGCCGGCATCGCGGAGGACATGACCAAGGGCCTGGTGGACCGCTTCCGCTCGCTGCCGATGGCCCGCTCCGCGGTGCTGGTCGGCCGCACCCTGGCGGACCTCGTGCAGACCGCGTTCATCGTGGTCGTGCTGGGCCTGGTCGCGCTGCTGGTCGGCTGGCGGATCCACGACGGGGTGCTCAACGCGCTCGCCGCCTTCGGCCTGCTGCTCCTGTTCGGCTACGCCTTCTCCTGGATCGGCGCGCTGATCGGCCTGTCGGTGCGCAGCCCCGAGGCGGCCACCTCGGCCGGGCTGATCTGGCTGTTCCCGCTGACCTTCGTGTCCAACGCCTTCGTGCCGGTCTCCTCGATGCCGGGCTGGCTGCAGGGGGTCGCCTACTGGAACCCGTTCAGCGCCACCGTGCAGGCCTGCCGGGTGCTGTTCGGCAACCAGGTCGGACCGGTGGACAGCGCCTGGCCGATGCAGCACGCGGCGCTGGTGTCGGTGATGTGGTCGGTGCTCATCACGGCCGTGTTCTCGTGGCTGTCGGTGCGCAAGTACCGTTCGGCCACTGCCTGATCGGCCACTGCCTGATCGGCCACTGCCTGATCGGCCACTGCCTGATCGGCCACTGCCTGAGCCACTGCCCGATCGGCCACTGCCCGGAACGCGGAAGGGCGGCCGCGGAGTCCTCGACTC
>NZ_JBHWCL010000257.1:0-6540 GCF_042735125.1 Kitasatospora sp. NPDC059599
CCTCCGAACCGGAGGACGCCCCTACGCAACGTTCCGCGGTCCGGGCCCGGACGCCCGGGTCAGCACTAGACGCCGCCGAGCTTCCCGCCGTTGCCGCCGCCGATCATGCCCGGCGGGAATGTGAACCCGCCGCCGATCATCCCGCCGTTGCCGCCGCCGTTGCCGCCGCCGGGGTTGCCGCCGCCCTGCGGCGGCGGGGGGTTGCCCGCCGGCGGCTGGGGGTTCTGGTCGGCCGGGGGCGCGGTGGCACCGGCCGGCGGGGTGGCCGGCTGCGGGTCCGGGATGTCGATGGTCTGGATCGGCTCCATCGGCGAGCCCTGGAGGGCCTGGTTCATCGCCATCTGCCAGATCGGACCGGGACCGTCGGCGCCGAAGACCTCGTCGAAGTGCTTGCCGCCGATGTTGATGTTCTTCATCTTGACGCCGCCGGCCGGGCCGCCGAGCCAGACCGAGGTGGCCAGCGACGGGGTGTAGCCGCTGAACCAGGCGGCCTTCTTCTCGTCGGTGGTACCGGTCTTGCCGGCGATCTTGCGGCCGCCGTCCAGGCCGAGCGCGGCCGCGGTGCCCTTCTCGGTCACGTTCAGCAGGACGGTGTTGAGCTTGTCGGCGGTGTCCTCGGAGAAGGCCTGGCTGCACTGGGTCTGCGGGACCGGGAGCTCCTTGCCGTCCACCGTGCTGATCTTGTTGATCGCGATCGGGGTGCAGTACTTGCCGCGCGCGGCGAAGGTCGAGTAGACGTTCGCCATGGTCAGCGGGGAGAGCTCCAGGGTGCCCAGGACCATCGAGGGCACCTCGCGGAAGGCGTCGCCCTTGGCGGACTGGGTGATGCCCAGCTTGTTCGCCATCTGCTTCATCGCGCAGAGGCCGACCTGCTGCTCCATCTGCACGAAGTAGGTGTTGACCGAGCGGGCCATGGCCTCCTTCAGCTGGTAGGGGCCGACCTCGCTGTCCGACTCGTTCTTGACCGTCGCCTTGCCCTCGCCCGGCGTCGGGACGTTCTTCCAGGTGCCCGAGCAGGTGGACATCTGCGGGTACTCGATCTTGTTCTGGGAGGGGAACGCCTGGGTGGGCGCCATGCCCGACTCCAGCGCCGCCGCGGCCAGGATCGGCTTGAACGTCGAACCGGTCTGGAAGCCGTTGCCGCCGCCCATCGAGGCGTCCACGTTGAGGTTGACGACGGTCTGGTTCTTGTTCGGGTCCAGGCCGTACGGGCGGGTCTGGGCCATCGCCAGGATCTTGCCGGTGCCCGGCTCCATCATGGTCGCGGCCGCCGACACCGTGTCGGTCACGTTGACCTTCTTGGTGACGGCGTTCTGGGCCGCGGCCTGCTTGTCCGGGTCCAGCGTGGTGTAGATGTTCAGGCCGCCGGTGTCCCAGAGCTTTTTGCGCTCGTCGGCGCTCTTGCCGAAGGCCGGGTCCTGCTTGACCACGTGGCGGACGTAGTCGCAGAAGAAGCCCATCCCGGCCTGGGCGGTGATGCAGCCGTTCTGCGGGTCCTTGTACTTCAGGCCCAGCGGGGCGGCCTTCGCCTCCTTCGCCTCGTCGGCGGTGATGTGCTTGTTCTCCAGCATCTTGTCGATCACGACGTTGCGGCGCTTGACCGTGTTCTCGGGGTAGCGCACCGGGTCGTAGGACGACGGGTTCTGCACCATGCCGGCCAGCGTGGCGGCCTCGGCGACGGTCAGATCCTTGTTGCTCTTGCTGAAGTAGCGCTGGGAGGCGGCCTCGACCCCGTAGGCCTGGTGGCCGTAGAAGGTGATGTTGAGGTAGTTGGTGAGGATCTGGTCCTTGCTCAGGTCCTCCTCCAGCTTGATGGCGACCTTGAGCTCCTGGATCTTGCGGCCCAGGGTCTTGCGCTGGGCCTCCAGGACGGCGGCCTGGTCGTCGCCGGCCTTCTCCACGTTGACGTTCTTCACGTACTGCTGGGTCAGCGTCGAGGCGCCCTGGGAGGCGGTGCCGCTCTCGGCGTTCTTGCTGACCGCGCGCAGGATGCCCTTGAGGTCGACGGCGCCGTGCTCGTAGAAGCGGGCGTCCTCGATGTCGACCTGGGCGTGCCGCATGAACGGCGACATCTGGTCGGCGGTGAGGACGGTGCGGTCGCGCTCGTAGACCTTGGCGATCAGCCCGCCCTTGGCGTCGAAGATCTGGGTCGCCTGGGTGAGCGGCGGCGTCTTGAAGTCGTCGGGGATGTTGTCGAAGCTCTCCGCCGTGTCCTTGGCGGTCAGCCCCATGGCGCCGACGGCCGGCAGGGCGAGCCCCGCCAGCAGGACTCCGGAGAGCACGCTGACGCCCAGGAACTTCACGCCGTTGCCGACGTGGTCCAACGGTGATCCGCCGGCCCGGCCGCGCGGAGCTCCGGTGTTGCCTGGGGGCTGGGGTGCCTGTGGGCGCTTCGGTGCCATGGGGAGAACCCTACGTCGCGGATTCCCGTACACAGGGGCAGGTGTTCGCCTAGGCTTGTCACAAGCTTGGTACAGCTTCGGTGCGTCAACATCATTCACTCTTGTGAGTGCAGAGAGTTGCCCGAATTGCCCCCGGATGTCCGGATTTTGAGGCGGCTGAGGCCTCCTGTGCCCGCGTGAACGGTTGCTCTCCGTGATGGCTCCTGTGGCGAGAGTGGGGGCTCCGCCGTTGGCAAGGTGCGCGACCTGCGATCACTCCAACGAGTGAGCTGACCGATACCCATAGTCCAATCGGGTCATTCGAGATTGAGCCCGAAGGGGCTGTTGCAAGCTGTCGTTCTTCCGTAACGTCCTCAACTGGCAACGGTGAATATGCCGTTGCCGCCGTGGGGGAGCCTCGATACGGGAGAGGACGGCGCCGGGATGGGCTGGGTTGACGACTGGAGTGCGCAGGCCGCCTGCCGCACGAGTGATCCGGACGAACTGTTCGTCCAGGGGGCGGCGCAGAACCGCGCGAAGGCGGTGTGCAGCGGCTGCCCCGTGCGGACGGAGTGCCTCGCGGACGCCCTGGACAACCGGGTGGAGTTCGGGGTCTGGGGCGGGATGACGGAGCGCGAGCGGCGGGCACTGCTGCGCCGGCGCCCGACGGTCATCTCGTGGCGGAGGCTGCTGGAGACCGCCCGCACCGAGTACGAGGAGTCCCTCGCGACCGGTGTGATACTGACGGACTACGCACAGGCGGGCTGAGCAGCACCGCACCGGCCGAACCGGGGGGTCCGGGCCGGGCCGGCCCCGGGCGGAGCGCACGTCGCACCGCCCGCGGCCTCCTACCGCTGTCGAACTACCGCCTTCGATCAGCCTTGTCGCCGCCGTCCTGCGCGGCGTCGCCCGGGGCCGCGCCGCTGAGCCGGTCCCCGATGGCCCGCAGTCCGTCCAGGTCGTGCACGTCGCCCGGCAGCGCCGGGACCTCCACGATCGGCACGTCCGGGTAGACCGAGACGAAGCGGTCGCGGGTGCGGCGCTCCCGCCCCATGATCTGCATCCGCTCGGCGTGCAGTCGCAGCAGTCCGGCCGCGAGCAGCTCCGCCTCCGGCGAGGAGTGCTCCGAGCCGTTCTCCTCCAGCGCCTCCGCCGCCGCCAGCGCCCGCTCCGCGGTCAGCTGCGGGGCGCCCGTGCCGTGCACCCGGTTGAGCACCAGCCCGGCCAGCGGCATCCGGTCCGCGGCGAGCCGGTCCACGAAGTACGCCGCCTCGCGCAGTGCGTCCCGCTCCGGCGCCGCCACCACCAGGAACGCCGTGCCCGGCGCCTTGAGCAGCTGGTAGGTGCGGTCGGCGCGTTCGCGGAAGCCGCCGAACATCGAGTCCGTCGCACTGACGAAGGTCTGCACGTCGGTCAGCAGCTGGGCGCCGAAGATCTTGCCCAGGGTGCCGGTGAGCAGGCCCATCCCGGCGTTCAGGAACCGCATCGCGCTGCGCCCGCCGACCTTGGCCGGAGCGGTCAGGATCCGGATCACCCGGCCGTCCAGGAAGGACCCGAGCCGGTTGGGCGCGTCCAGGAAGTCCAGCGCCGAGCGCGACGGCGGAGTGTCCACGACGATCAGGTCCCACTCCTCGGCGTCCCGCAGCTGCCCGAGCTTCTCCATCGCCATGTACTCCTGCGTGCCCGCGAAGCCGGCCGACAGGGACTGGTAGAAGGGGTTCTCCAGGATCGCGCGGGCCCGTTCGGGTTCGGCGTGGGCCAGCACGACCTCGTCGAAGGTCCGCTTCATGTCCAGCATCATGGCCTGGAGCTCGCCCTCGCGCCGCCCGCCGTCCCCGTCCGGGTCGCGCAGCGGCGCCCCCTCCATCCCGGTGACGCCCTTCACCACCCGGGGGGTGTTGTCGAGCTCGGTCAGGCCCATCGACTGGGCGAGCCGGCGGGCCGGGTCGATGGTCAGCACCACGACCTTGCGGCCGCGTTCGGCGGCCCGCAGGCCGATCGCCGCGGCGGTGGTGGTCTTGCCGACGCCGCCGGACCCGCAGCAGACGACGATCCTGGTCCCCGGATCGTCGATCAGCTCGTCCACCGCGAGCCGCTTCCCGGTGCTCCGCACCCCGTTCGAGGTCATGCCGCCCCCTGCCGCTTCAGGTCGCCCGCCAGCCGGTAGAGCCCGCCGAGGTCCACGCCCTCGCTCAGCAGCGGCAGTTCGTACGTCGGGATCCGCAGCTGCTGCAGGTCGGCGCGCTGCGCGCGCTCCAGCTCGACCCGCTCGGCGTGCTCCCTGGCCTGCTCCAGCAGCGGGTCGATCAGCGGCTCCACCGCGGCCCGGACCGTCTCCGGCTTGCGCGAGCGGCCCCCGAGCCCGGCCTCCCCGAGCGCCAGGGCGACGTCCTCGCGGTGGTCGCCGTCCACCGCGGACACCGCCGCCGCGTCGAGCACCGGCGGCCGGACCATGTTGACCAGCACCCCGCCCACCGGGAGCTTCGCCTCGCGCAGCTCCCCGATGCCGTCGACCGTCTCCTGCACCGGCATCTCCTCCAGCAGGGTGACCAGGTGCACCGCGGTCTCCGGGGACTTCAACACCCGCATCACGGCCTGCGCCTGAGTGTGTATCGGGCCGATCCGGGCCAGCCCGGCGACCTCGGCGTTGACATTCAGGAACCGGGTCAGCCGCCCGGTCGGCGGGGCGTCCATCACCACCGCGTCGTAGCGGCGCCGGCCGTCCGGGTCCTTGCGCCGGGTCGCCTCGCAGGCCTTGCCGGTGAGCAGGACGTCCCGGACCCCGGGCGCGATGGTGGTCGCGAAGTCGACGAAGCCGACCTTCTGCAGCGCCTTGCCGGCCCGGCCGAGCTTGTAGAACATCTCCAGGTACTCGAGCAGCGCCTGCTCGGTGTCGATCGCCAGCGCGAAGACCTCGCCGGGCTGGGCCCCGCCCGCGGACGCCTCCGCGGCGGGCAGCCCCAGCTGCCGGCGGGAGACCGAGGCGATCCGGCGCTCCTCGTACGGCAGCGCGGCGATGCCGAACAGCTCGGCGATGCCCTGCCGGCCCTCGACCTCGATCAGCAGCACCCGGCCGCCGTCGGCCGCGAGCGCCAGGGCCAGCGCGGCGGCCAGCGTGGTCTTCCCGGTGCCGCCCTTGCCGCTGACCACGTGCAGCCGGACGCCCTCCCAGTCGGGATCGCGCCGGTCCGCCTGGCCGGGGGTGCGTGCCACGCTCCGTCTCCGTCCGTCTCCGTCCTACGGGCGTCCCCTCCTGACGAGGGTGCCCCTCACCAGGGTGCCCTCTCGCGAGGGTAACCAGGGACCGCGCCGGATGCCCGGAGCACCTGGGGGTGCCAGGCCTGATCATGCCCTCTTTGTGCTCCACCTCACACGCCGGTCCCCGTGCGGCGCCGATCGCCGCGGCGGCTCGTCTAGAGTCTGGCCATGACCAAGTGGGAATACATGACGGCGCCCCTGCTCGTGCACGCCACCAAGCAGATCCTGGACAACTTCGGCGAGGACGGCTGGGAGCTCGTCCAGGTCGTGCCCGGCCCGAACCCGGAGCAGCTGGTGGCCTACTTCAAGCGGGAGAAGAACGCATGAGCGTCGTCGAGTCGAAGCTCGCCGAGCTGGGCCTGACCCTGCCGCCGGTGGCCGCCCCGGTCGCCGCGTACGTGCCGGCCCTGCAGTCCGGCGAGTTCGTGTTCACCTCCGGCCAGCTCCCGGTCGTCGGCGGCAAGCTGCCGAGCACCGGCAAGGTCGGCGCCGAGGTGTCCCCGGAGGAGGCCAAGGAGCTCGCGCAGACCTGCGCGCTGAACGCCCTGGCCGCCGTGAAGTCCGTGATCGGCGACCTCGACCGGATCGAGCGGGTCGTCAAGGTCGTCGGCTTCGTCGCCTCCGCCCCCGACTTCACCGGCCAGCCGGGCGTCGTCAACGGCGCCAGCGAGCTGCTCGGCAAGGTCCTCGGCCCCGCGGGCGTGCACGCCCGCAGCGCGGTCGGCGTCGCGGTGCTGCCGCTGGACGCCCCGGTCGAGGTCGAGCTCCAGGTGCGGGTCAAGACGGTCTGAGTCCGATCACGGAGGCGGGGCCGGCCCTGGCCGACCCCCCCACCGAGCCCTTAGAAACCGGGCCTGGCCCCAAGAGCAACGACGCACCCCCAGCCCCCCCGCAGGCCCCC
>NZ_JBHWCL010000258.1:0-5994 GCF_042735125.1 Kitasatospora sp. NPDC059599
GAACGAAACCACCGCGACCGGCAGCGAGGGCGCGTCCGCCGCGCCGCCGCGCCGTCGTCGCCGCGCGGTGTCCCGCCCGGCGGGCACCCCGCAGGGCGCCGCCGCCGACGCCGCCGAGACGGTCCTGCCGGCCGAGGCGCCGGCGGCCGGGACCGCCCCGGCTCCGGCCGCGGAGACCCCCGCCGCCGAGAAGCCGGTCCGGGCCCGCCGCACCCGCAAGCGCGCCGAGGCGCCAGCCGGTGCGCCCGAGGCGTCCGCGATCGTGGTCACCGCGCCCGAGGCCGCCGAGGCCCCGGCGGCGGAGACCGCCGTCGAGGCGCAGGCCGAGAAGAAGGACGAGAAGGCGGAGAAGCCCGTCCGGGCCCGCCGCACCCGCAAGCGGGCCGAGGCCCCGGCCGGTGCGCCGGCCGCCGAGGAGCCCGCTGCCGAGGAGCCCGCCGAGACCCCTGCTCCCGTCGCCGCCCCCGCCGCCGAGCCGGTGGCCGAGGAGGCTCCGGCCCGTCGCCCCCGCCGCCGTCGCGTGGTCGAGGCCGCGCCGGTCGTCGAGGCCCCGGTCGAGGAGCCGCAGGCCGAGGAGCCCGTCGTCGCGGAGGAGCCCGAGGAGGAGGCCGCCGCCGAGCCGGTGGCCGCGCCCGCCGCCCCCGCCCCGGCCGTCGAGGCCGAGCCGCACCACCGGGTGCGCCGTCGCGCCGTCCGTCCGGCCACCGCGGTCTTCCAGGCCCCGGTGTTCCAGGAGCCGGCCCCCTACGTCGCACCGTCCGCGCAGCAGCAGCAGCAGCAGCCCGCCGCCGCCGTCCCGGCGCCGGTCGAGGCCCCGGCCGTCGCGGAGCGCGACGAGGAGGACGAGTTCGAGTACAGCGGCGTCGGCCGCCGCCGCCGGGTCCGCGCCCGCGTCGAGCCGGGCCGCCGCAAGTCGGCCGCCAAGGCTCCGGCCGCCAGGACGCAGGCCGCCGCGGCCCAGGCCGCGCCCGTGCAGCCCGCCCCCGCGCAGGCCGCTCCGGCGCCGGTCGCCGCCGCCCCGGTCGAGCAGCCGGCCGTCGAGGAGCCCGTCGAGGAGACCCCCGCCGCCGGTCCGGACACCGAGGGCGACTGGGAGGACGACCGTCCGTCGCGCCGTCGCCGTCGTGGCGGCCGTCGCCGTCGCCGTGGCGAGGCCGAGGAGTTCGAGGCCGCCGAGACCGAGCAGCCCACCCCCGAGGAGCCGGCCCAGGCCGTCGCCGAGGAGGAGGACGAGGACGACGACGACCTGGCCGCCGGCCTGTCCTCGTCGCGCCGTCGCCGTCGCCGTCGCCGCCGCAGCGGTGAGGCCGGCGCCGTCGAGACCGCCGAGACCACCGAGGACGGCGTCCGCACGGTGGTGAAGGTGCGCGAGCCGCGCCGCCGCTCCACCGAGCCGTCCTTCGACCCGGACGAGGTGCAGTCCATCAAGGGCTCGACCCGTCTGGAGGCGAAGAAGCAGCGCCGCCGCGAGGGCCGCGAGCTGGGCCGCCGCCGGGTGCCGATCATCACCGAGGCCGAGTTCCTGGCCCGCCGCGAGTCGGTCGAGCGCGTCATGGTGGTGCGCCAGAACGGCCAGCGCACCCAGATCGGCGTCCTTGAGGACGGCGTGCTGGTCGAGCACTACGTCAACAAGGAGCAGGCCACCTCGTACGTCGGCAACGTCTACCTGGGCAAGGTCCAGAACGTGCTGCCGTCGATGGAGGCCGCCTTCGTCGACATCGGCAAGGGCCGCAACGCGGTGCTGTACGCCGGTGAGGTCAACTTCGGTGCGCTGGGCCACGGTGGCCCGCGCCGGATCGAGTCGGTGCTGAAGTCCGGCCAGTCCGTGCTGGTCCAGGTCTCCAAGGACCCGATCGGCCACAAGGGCGCCCGTCTGACCAGCCAGATCTCGCTGCCCGGCCGCTACCTGGTGTACGTGCCCGAGGGCTCGATGACCGGCATCTCGCGCAAGCTCCCCGAGAACGAGCGGGCCCGTCTGAAGCAGATCCTCAAGAAGATCGTCCCGGACGACGCGGGCGTCATCGTGCGCACCGCCGCCGAGGGCGCCTCCGAGGAGGAGCTGACCCGCGACGTCCAGCGCCTCCAGCAGCAGTGGGAGGACATCCAGAAGAAGGCCGCCACCGGCAACGCCCCGGCGCTGCTGTACGGCGAGCCGGACATGACCGTCCGGGTCGTCCGCGACATCTTCAACGAGGACTTCACCAAGGTCATCGTCTCCGGTGACGAGGCGTGGGGGACCATCCACGAGTACGTCTCCAACGTGGCCCCGGACCTCGCCGGTCGGCTCCAGCGCTGGACCTCCGAGGTGGACGTGTTCGCCACCTACCGGATCGACGAGCAGCTGATGAAGGCGCTGGACCGCAAGGTCTGGCTGCCCAGCGGCGGTTCGCTGGTGATCGACCGCACCGAGGCGATGGTCGTCATCGACGTCAACACCGGGAAGTTCGTCGGCCAGGGCGGCAACCTGGAGGAGACGGTCACCCGCAACAACATCGAGGCGGCCGAGGAGATCGTGCGCCAGCTGCGGCTGCGCGACCTCGGCGGCATCATCGTGATCGACTTCATCGACATGGTGCTGGAGTCCAACCGCGACCTGGTGCTGCGCCGCCTGCTGGAGTGCCTGGGCCGGGACCGGACCAAGCACCAGGTGGCGGAAGTCACCTCGCTGGGCCTGGTCCAGATGACCCGCAAGCGGGTCGGCCAGGGCCTGCTGGAGTCCTTCTCCGAGGCCTGCGTGCACTGCAACGGTCGCGGTGTGATCGTCCACATGGAGCAGCCGAGCGCCCACGTCCACGCCCCGTCCGCCCCGGCGGGCGAGGCCGCCCAGGGCGGCGGCAAGCGCCGTCGCCGGGGTAAGGGCGGCGCGGGCCACGAGGAGTCGCAGGCCGTCGAGGCCGGTGTGACCGAGGCGGCCGAGGCCGCCGAGCAGGTCACGCGGGTCGTCGAGGCCGCCGTCGCGGAGCTGCCGGGCGAGCCGGTGCGCGAGGAGATCGAGGGCCAGCTGGCCCTGGAGGTTCCTGGCGACGAGGCCGTCGAGGCCCCGGTCGTCGAGGCGCCGGTGGCCGAGGCCCCGGTCGCCGCTCCGGCGGGCCGTCCGCGCCGCCGTGCGGTGCGCAAGGCGACGGCCCCGGCCGGTTCGCCGGTCGCCGCCGAGATCGTGGTGCTGCAGGCGAAGGCCGAGGCGGCGCTCGAGGCGGCCCTGGAGGCCGCGGCTCCGGCCGCCGCCGAGCCGGTCGTCGTCGCGGAGGCCGAGGTCGTCGAGACCCCGGCCGCGGAGGCCCCCGAGGCTCCCGCCGCCCCGACCGAGGAGGCCCCGGGCGAGGAGGCCGCTGCCGAGGAGGCGCCGGCGCCGAAGAAGCGGGCCGCCCGCAAGACCGCCGCCAAGAAGACCGCCGCCAAGAAGACGACCGCGGCGGCCAAGAAGACCACCGCCCGCAAGACCGCCACCAAGCGGACCAGCGCGGCGGCCAAGAAGGCCGCGGCCGCCGAGGGTGATACGGCGTCCGAGTAGTGCCCACGCCCGGGGCGGGAGCCATCCCGCCCCGGGCCGTACGGGCCGGTTTGCCCCCCGGGCGGCCGGTCCGTATTCTTGACCATCGGCGTGTCTACGCCATGCTCCCGAGCACATCACCTTCCCGGGTCGCCGCGTTCGCGCGGAGGGCCGGGGAGAGGCTCCTGTGTCCGTACCCAGGCAGCTGGCGTCGGGGGTTCCGACCGAGCAAGGAAAGCAGGTACCGCATGTACGCGATCGTTCGCGCAGGCGGCCGCCAGCACAAGGTCGCCGTGGGCGACGTGCTGGAGATCGACCGCATCGAGGCCAAGGCGGGTGACTCGGTCGAGCTCTCGACCATCCTCGTCGTCGACGGTGACGCCGTCACCTCCGACCCGTGGGTCCTGGCCGGCGTGAAGGCTCACGCCGAGGTGGTCGACCAGACCAAGGGTGACAAGATCGTCATCCTGCGTTACAAGAACAAGACCGGCTACCGCCGCCGTCAGGGCCACCGCCAGCAGCACACCGCGGTGCGCATCACCAGCATCGACTCGGTCAGCAAGTAAGGGGATAGCGAGATATGGCACACAAGAAGGGCGCAAGCTCTACCCGTAACGGCCGTGACTCGAACGCCCAGCGCCTCGGCGTGAAGCGCTTCGGCGGCCAGGTCGTCTCGGCCGGCGAGATCCTCGTCCGCCAGCGCGGCACCCACTTCCACCCGGGTGCGGGCGTCGGTCGCGGTGGCGACGACACCCTGTTCGCGCTGACCGCCGGTGCCGTGCAGTTCGGCAACCGCCGCGGCCGCAAGGTCGTCAACATCGTGGCCGTCGAGGCCTGAGTCCGAACGGACTCCCGAGTCGCATGACTCACAGTGAAGGGTGGGCCGGAATTCTCCGGTCCACCCTTCACGCTTTACGCAGGTAGCAAGCAGACTCTCGCGCACTGGAGGCACACCCATGACCACCTTCGTGGACCGCGTCGAACTTCACGTCGCCGCGGGTAACGGGGGCCACGGCTGCGCCTCCGTGCACCGCGAGAAGTTCAAGCCGCTCGGCGGCCCGGACGGCGGCAACGGCGGTGAGGGCGGCAGCGTCATCCTCACCGTGGACTCGCAGGTCACCACCCTGCTCGAGTACCACCACTCGCCCAAGCGCAAGGCCACCAACGGCAAGCCGGGCGCGGGCGGCAACCGCACCGGCGCGATCGGTGAGGACCTCGTCCTCCTCGTACCGGACGGCACCGTGGTGCTGGACCGCAAGGGCAACGTCCTGGCCGACCTGGTCGGCCACGGCACGAGCTTCGTCGCCGCCCAGGGCGGCCGCGGCGGCCTCGGCAACGCCGCGCTGGCCTCGGCCCGCCGCAAGGCGCCCGGCTTCGCGCTGCTCGGCGAGCCCGGTGAGTCCCGTGACATCGTCATGGAGCTCAAGTCCGTCGCCGACGTGGCCCTGGTGGGCTACCCGAGCGCCGGCAAGTCCTCGCTGATCTCGGTGCTCTCCGCCGCCAAGCCGAAGATCGCGGACTACCCGTTCACCACCCTGATCCCCAACCTCGGCGTGGTCACCGCGGGCGACACCGTCTACACCATCGCCGACGTGCCCGGCCTGATCCCGGGCGCCAGCCAGGGCCGGGGCCTGGGCCTGGAGTTCCTGCGGCACGTCGAGCGCTGTTCGGTGCTGGTCCACGTGCTGGACTGCGCCACCCTGGAGCCCGGCCGCGACCCGCTGAGCGACCTGGAGACCATCGAGTCCGAGCTCGCCGAGTACGGCGGCCTGGAGGACCGGCCGCGCCTGGTCGCGCTCAACAAGGTGGACGTGCCGGACGGCCAGGACATCGCCGACCTGACCCGCGCCTCCCTGGAGGAGCGCGGCTACCAGGTGTTCGAGGTCTCCGCCGCCTCCCGCAAGGGCCTGCGCGAGCTGAGCTTCGCGGTGGCGAAGATCGTCGCCGAGGCGCGCGCCGCCAAGCCGGCCGAGGAGTCCACCCGGATCGTGCTGCGGCCGGTGGCCGTCGACGACGCGGGCTTCACCATCACCGAGGAGGACGGCGCCTACCGCATCCGCGGCGTCAAGCCGGAGCGCTGGGTCCGCCAGACCGACTTCAGCAACGACGAGGCCGTCGGCTACCTCGCCGACCGGCTGGCCCGCCTCGGCGTCGAGGAGAAGCTCTGGAAGGTCGGGGCGCACGAGGGCGACACCGTCATCATCGGCCCGGACGAGAACGCCGTCGTCTTCGACTGGGAGCCGACCATGGCCGCCGGCGCCGAGATGCTCGGCCGCCGCGGTGAGGACCACCGCATGGAGACCCAGCGCCCGGCGGTCGACCGCCGTCGCGAGAAGCAGAAGGGCCGCGACGCGGCCGAGGCCGAGTTCCTCGCCTTCGAGGCGCTGTCCGGTGGCCGCCAGGCCGCCATCGACGAGGGCGACGACGAGGACTGAGCCGGTCCGGCCGGCTGACGCGAACGGCCCCCGCCACCTGTCGAGGTGGCGGGGGCCGTTCCCGTTCCG
>NZ_JBHWCL010000259.1:0-5931 GCF_042735125.1 Kitasatospora sp. NPDC059599
GGCCCCGCGCGCCCGGCCCCCCCGCGCCGCGGCGTCGTCCGGGGGGTGCGTCAGATCTGGACGCCGAAGTCCTGGGCGATGCCCGCCAGGCCGGAGGCGTAACCCTGGCCGACGGCGCGGAACTTCCACTCGGCGCCGTTGCGGTACAGCTCGCCGAAGATCATCGCGGTCTCGGTGGCCGCGTCCTCGGAGAGGTCGTAGCGGGCGATCTCGGCGCCGCCGGTGGCGTTCACCACGCGGATGTAGGCGTTGCGGACCTGGCCGAAGCTCTGGCCGCGGGCGGTGCCGTCGTAGATGGTGACCGGGAAGGTGATCTTGACGGCCTCGGCCGGGAGGCCGGCCAGGTTGACGTTGAGCGACTCGTCGTCGCCCGCGCCCTCGCCGGTGCGGTTGTCGCCGGTGTGCACGACGGTGTTGTCCGGCGTGCTGGTGTTGTTGAAGAAGACGAAGTGGGCGTTGGAGAGCACCTTGCCGTCCGCGTTCAGGACGATCGCGCTGGCGTCGAGGTCGAATTCGGCGCCGGTCGTGGTGCGGACGTCCCAGCCCAGGCCGACGGTGACCGCGGACAGGCCGGGGGCCTCCTTGGTCAGCGAGACGTTGCCACCCTTGGAGAGGCTCACTGGCATGACGATTGCAGTCCCTTCGTTCGCTTCGTGCGCTTTTTCCCGGGACAACGCAATACTCCGGCGGCTTGGTTCCGCAGGTGCCGTGAATTCTTCGTGGGGGCGAATGCCGGGGCAAAGCGGCGGCAAAGAGAGGTGTCAGACGCGGCGGAACCGGCCCTGCAGCGACCAGATGTTCGGGTTGTCGGCCAGGTCGGGGTGCATGTCGAACAGGTCGGCGAGGGTGTCCTGGAGGAAGTCCCGGGCCTCGCGCCGCAGGTCGCTGTGGCGGATCACGGCGGGCGGCTCGTCGGGCAGCCAGGTCGCGGTGACCTCGACCCAGTTGAAGCGGCGGGCGAAGCGCAGCAGTTCGGTGTTCTGGGTGAAGTCCAGGTCGGCGGTCTGCACCCGGGCGGCCCGGCTGCCGTCCGGGTCGCGGTCCAGGTGCTCGGCGATGTCGCACAGCGCCCAGGCGAAGTCGAGCACCGGCACCCAGCCCCACGCGGTGGACAGCTCGGCGCCCTCGGCGTCCAGGTAGACGTCGCCGCAGAACAGGTCGTACCGCAGGGCGTGCACGGACGCGGTGCGGTAGTCCGTCTGCGGGGGGTCGGGGAAGCGGTTGGAGAGGGAGTAGCCGAGCTCGATCACGTACGCCATTGTCGGGGCTCGCGGCGCTCGCGGGTAACCGGGTGCCGGTCGGCGGCGAGAGGCCGCGGATAACCTGGTGACCGGGCGGGTCGGGCGCGGGATGATGGGCACATGCCCGAGCCCATCCGCGTACGGGGGTCGGTGGTCGTTCCCGACGCCGAGCTCGTCTGGCGCTTCTCGCGTTCCTCCGGCCCCGGCGGCCAGCACGTCAACACCTCCGACTCCAAGGTCGAGCTGCGCTTCGACCTGGCCTCCACCAGGGCGCTTCCCGAGGTGTGGCGCGAGCGTGCGCTGGAGCGGCTGGCCGGTCGGCTCGTGGACGGCCGGGTGCTGGTGATCCAGGCCTCGGAGTTCCGTTCGCAGTGGCGCAACCGCGAGGCGGCCGGGGCCAGGCTGTCGGCGGTGCTGACCGAGGCGTGCGCACCGCCGCCGAAGTCCCGGCGGGCGACCAAGCCGAGCCGGGGGATGGTCGAGCGCCGGCTGTTCACCAAGCGGCACCGCTCCGAGGTGAAGCAGGGGCGCCGCCCGCCGCGGGGCGGCGAGTAGCTCAGCCCAGGGTGCGGTAGCCGCCGCGGAAGTAGAGCAGCGGGCGGCCGCCGGGGTCGGGCACCGCGGCCTCCAGGACGCGGCCGAGCAGCAGGGTGTGGTCACCCGCGGGTATCCGCTGCTCGGTGCGGCACTCGACGGTGGCCAGCGCACCCTCGATCAGCGGGGCGCCGGTGTGCGGGCCGCGGTGGTGCGGGGTGTCCGCGAACAGCAGGCGGTCGCTGAGCCGGCCCTTCATGGCGAAGCGCGAGCCGATCGTCTTCTGCCCCTCCGTCAGCACCGAGACCGCCCAGGTGTCGACCCGGGAGAGCACCTCGTCCGTCCGGGAGTCCTCGCGGACCGAGATCAGCACCAGCGGCGGCTCCAGCGACACGGACAGGAAGGACGTGGCCGTCATGCCGATGTCCTCGCCGTCCTCCGGGTCGTGGACGGTCACCAGGCTCACACCGGCGGCGAGCTGGGAGAGTGCTGCCCGGAACTCGTCGGGCGTGGCATGGGGGGCAGCTTCGGGCTGCGGCGACGGGTACACGTACCGCACGGTAGTCGTCACCCGCGGGAAACGGCATCGGGCCATGGTCGTAGGACCGGCGGTGTGCCGGGGGTGTCGCGGCCGGTGTCCGGACTCACTCGCAGGGGTGAAGTCGGCGCACCGGCGGGTGCAGCCGGCTTCAGCTCCGGGCCGCCGAGGTCGACCAGGGAAAAGGCCCTGATAGCGCTTTATGTCCCGCTATGGGGCGGATGAGCTGATTAAGGGCGCATTAGTGTCGTGTGATTTAAGTCACAAGTGGCGCCCTATTGCTGACCGAGCGTGCCGAACGCTGTGCTCCCTGTGATTCAGTTCTTCTGGCAATCGGACGATAACCAATCAAGAACTATCCGAAGCAGCCGGGGAGCCCCCGCATGGAAGCCGAGTCGGAGCCGTACGTCCGTCTCGCGACCCTCCGCACCTTGCACCGGGTCGTGGCGGACCTCAACGCTGCCCGCAGCCTCGCGGGCACGCTGCAGGCCGTCGTCGAGGGCGCGGTGCACGGGCTCGGCTTCGACGCCGCCGCGGTCAGCCTGGTCCGGCCCGACGGCGACCTCGTGGTGGCGGCCGTCTGGGAGCTGGAGGAGAGCCCGATGGGCGGCCCCTCCGTGCTGCTCGGCCAGGTCGGCTCACGGGAGTCCTGGGACCGGCTGCTCGGCGTCAGCGACCACTGGGGCACCCTGCGCTTCCTGCCGTACGACCGCGGCTGGGCCGTCGCCAGCGACATCCCGCGCTGGATCGGGGACGGCACGCTGCCCGTGTACGCCAACGACTGGCACCCCGCCGACGGGCTGCTCGCCCCGATGTACAGCGCCGGCGGCGACCTGCTCGGGGTGCTCTCGGTGGACCGCCCGCGCAGCGGCAAACGGCCCGGGGCCTGGACCCGCGAGGCCCTGGAGATGTTCTCGCTGCAGGCCTCCATCGCGATCGGCAACGCCCGGCTGCGGGCCGAGATGCAGCGCGCGCTGGCCCGGCTGGAGAAGGAGCAGCAGGCGCTGCGGGCCAGCGAGGAGAGCTTCCGCCAGGCCTTCGAGTACGCGCCCAGCGGGATGGCCATCACCGAGCTGCACGGCGCCGGGCGCGGCCAGCTCACCCGGGTCAACGACGCGCTCTGCCGACTGCTCGGCCGCCCCCGCGCGGTGCTGCGCCAGCAGAGCTTCGCCGACCTCGTCCACCCCGAGGACCGTGCCCTGCTGGAGCGCACCAGCGCGGAGAGCGGCCGGGCGGAGCTGCGGCTGTCCCGGCGGGACGGCGGCTACCAGTGGGTCTGTCTGCGCAACTCGATCGTGGCGGACGCGGCCGAGGGGCCGAGCTTCCTGCTCACCCACGTCGAGGACATCGAGGACCGCAAGCGGCACGAGTTCCAGCTCGCCCACCGGGCCAGCCACGACGCGCTCACCGGGCTGCCCAACGGTGCCGAGCTCAAGGCGCGGCTGGCCCGCCGGCTCTGTTCCCAGCCGCAGCCGGTCGGCGCCGCGGCCGGCCCGGCCGGTCCGGTCGAGGCCGCCTACCCCCCGTCGTACGGCTACCCGGCCGGTCCGGTCGAGGCGGCCTACCCCCCGCCGTACGGCTACCCGGCGGACTCCTACAGCGCGCACGCGGCGCACGACGGCCTGGAGGGCGCGGACCCGTACGCCGGGGCCGTGCACGGCTACGGGCTGCCCGAGGGCGGTCCGCCGCCGGGGATCGGCCCGGGCTACGGGGAGCACGTGCACGCCGTGGTCCCGGCCGACCACGGGCCGGGCGGCGAGGCCTGGTCCGCGCCGTTCCGCTCCGGCGGCGCGGCCGTGCCGGACAAGGGGCTCGCGGTGCTCTTCTGCGACCTGGACGGATTCAAGTCGATCAACGACCGCTTCGGCCACAACGCGGGCGACGCGGTGCTGGTCGAGGTCGCGCGGCGGCTGAGCCAGGCCGTCCGGGACGGCGACACGGTGGCCCGGCTCGGCGGCGACGAGTTCGTGGTGCTGGCCGACGGCATCGGCCGCGAGGAGGCCAAGGACCTCGCCCACCGGCTGCGCAACGCGATCATCCCGCCGATGCGGATCGACGGGCGGGCGATGCGGGTGGGGGTGAGCCTCGGGATCGGCTGGGCCGGCTGCGGCATGAGCATCGAGGAGGTGCTGCACACCGCGGACGAACGGATGTACGACGAGAAGCGGGCGCGCGGCGGGGCCGTGCGCGGGGCGCGCGGAGAGCGCTCGCACCGGCGCGCGGGCTGAGACCGGACGCGGACGGACGACACCGCCGCGGCGGCGCCCTGGCCGGGTTACCCGCGAGTTGTCAAGGGTTCTTTTCCCGCCGTCACACAGGACAGGTAGGGTTCCCGGTACGACAGCGTCCACGATCTGCGCCGCCCGCAGCCCGGCGGCGCGCACCGGATGGGGGAACAGACCACCGTGACGACCGCCGGCAGCAACGGAGTGCCCGAGGGCCAGGGGGGCGGTGCCCCGCAGGACGACGACCCGTTCGGCTACCTCTACCGTCCGGCCGACGGCTCCACCGGGCAGCCGGCCGAGCCGCAGCAGGGTGTCCCCCGCACGTCGTACAACCGGCCGATGGAGGTCGGGCGCGCCCAGTACGGCTACGGCTACCCGCCGCGGGCGCAGCAGCAGCAGTACGGCCAGCCGGGCACGCCGCAGGGGTACCCGGGCGGTCAGCCGCAGGCCCCGTACGGTCAGCCCGGCGTGCCGCAGCAGCCGGGCGAGTACGGCGCCCCGCCGACCCAGCAGACCCGCTACGCCGAGCACTCCCGCCCGCAGCCGGGTGACGAGCGGCCGAGCAGCGGCCGGAGCAAGGGCGCGGTGATCGGCGCGGTCGCCGTGGTCGCGGCCATCGCGATCGGTGCCGGGATAGCGCTGTCCACGGGTGGCCAGGAGGGCGACAAGACAGGCAAGGGCGGCGCCGCCACCACCTCCGCGCCGGGCCCCACCACCCCGGGGCCGACCGGCACCACGGCCGGAGCCTCCCCCTCGTCGAGCGCCACCGTGATCTCCGGCCCGTCGACCGTGGACGCGAGCCAGTTGCAGGCGCAGAACGCGCCGTCCGGCAACACCGTCAAGGGCGCCAAGTCGACGGACGGCAGCTACCTGACCCTCCAGCCGGGCGGTTCGGTGACCTGGTCCGGCGACGTCGCCGCGGCCGGTTCGTACAAGCTGACCGTCCACTACAACTACCTGGGCCCGGACATCAAGGGCGCGGCTGCGGTGAACGGCAAGGACTGGCCGTCCGGGATGACCTACAAGGTCTACGGTCCGGCCCCCAAGGACCAGAACTCCGCCTGGTACACGACCTGGATACTGCCGCAGTTCGCGGCCGGGCCGAACTCGGTGACGTTCACGGTGCCCTCAGGGGCGGTCCTGATCGACCAGGTCACCATCGAGCCCGGCGGCTGAGCCGCCGCCCGTCGCCGACGCACCACGGCCGCCCGTCCCCGTCCGGGGGAGGGCGGCCGTCGTCGTTCCGGGGTGCGGCGGTCAGGCGGGCTTGACGGTGGAGAAGCCGTCGGCGCCCAGGACCCAGCGGCCGCGGCGCATCACGGCGACCAGGTCGTAGGTCCCGGAGTCGACCACGACGAGGTCGGCGAGCTTGCCGGTCTCCAGCGAGCCGACG
>NZ_JBHWCL010000260.1:0-5761 GCF_042735125.1 Kitasatospora sp. NPDC059599
CGGAGCGCGGCGGGGGCGGCGGAATCGATCACGGAGCGGCGTCATCGCAGGCCGGGGCGGGCTGTCCGGGCCCGAACGCTCCGAACCGGACCGTCCGCCCGCGGGGGGCGGCCGGCGGCTTTGTCAAGCCCGTACCGGAGGCGGCCGCGCGGCGATAGCGTCGGGCTCTCAACGACCGTTCCGACACGGTGAATTGGAGGCGAGGGTGACCGAGGCGAAGCCCGGGGACGGCAGCGCGGACGGCAGGCCCGACGGGCCCGGCGGCGAGCCAGGCGGGGCCAGCGGGGCCGGCGGGGAGGGCGGAACCGGTGGGGAGGGCGGGCCGCTGCACGAGCGCGAGGCCGAGATCCGCTCGGCGGCGCGGGCGATCGGGGCGCTCACCGCTCCCGCCGGCAGCGAGGCCGGGGAGCTGCTGCTCTACACGGGCGCCGCCGGGCTGGGCAAGACCGCGGTGCTGACCGAGGTGCGACGGGCGGCCCGGCGCGCGGGCTGCACGGTGCTGTTCGCCCGGGGCGGGCAGCGCCAGTGCCACGAGCCGTTCCACGTGGTGCGCCAGCTGGTGCGCCCGGTGCTGGCGGCTCTGTCCGACGAGGAGCGGGCCCGGGTCTTCGGGCCGTGGGAGGACGTCGTCGGCCCGGCGGCCGGGCTGCTGGCGCCCCGCGGGCAGCTCGATCCGCAGGGCGTGCGGGACGGGCTGGACTTCGTCCTGACCCGCCTGGTGCAGCTGCGTTCCCCGCTGGCGGTGATCGTCGACGACCTGCACTGGGCCGACCCGGAGTCGCTCGGCTGGCTGGCGGGCTTCGCGGTCCGCACCCGGGAGCTGCCGGCCCTGCTGGTGCTCGCCTGCCGCGACGAGTTCCCCGACGACGCCCTGTCCCTGCAGCGCGGCCTGGCCGACCGGGCCGACCGCCGGCACGAGCTGCGCCCGCTGCAGCCGGCCTCGGTCGCGCACCTGGTCCGCGCGGCCCTGGGCGAGCGGGCCGAGGACGCCTTCTGCCGGCACGTCTGGGCCGTCACCGGCGGGAACCCGTACGAGACCGCCGCCCTGCTGCGCGAGGTCGCCGACCAGCGGCTCGACCCGGTCGAGGAGAGCACCGGGCAGCTGCGTGAACTCGCCGCCACCGCGCGGGGGATGACGCTGCGGCACTGGCTGGAACGGCTCGGCCCCACCGCGCTGCGCTTCGCCTGGGCGGCGTCCGTGCTGGACACCGACATCCGCCACGACCTCGCCGCCACCATCTGCGCCCAGGGACCGGAGACCGCCGCCCAGTCCGTGCGGGAGCTGCGCCACCACCGGGTGCTGACCGGCACCGCGGGGGGCCGGCTGGAGTTCGTCCACCCGCTGGTCGCCACCTCGGTGTACCAGTCGATGCCGCCCGCGACCCGCACCGCGATGCACGGGGTCGCCGCCGTCGCCCTGGAGAACGCCGGCCTCGGCCTGCTGGCCGCGTCCCGGCACCTGCTGGAGATCCTGCCCGAAGGGGACGGCGCGATCGTCGACAAGCTGCGCCGGGCGGCCCGCGAGCACCTGGCCATCGGCGCGCCCGAGGCCGCTCAGCGCTGCCTGCGCCGCGCCATCAGCGAGCCGCCCGCCGACGAGGACCGGGCCCCGGTGCTCTACGAGCTCGGCTGCTCGGCGCTGCTCACCGACCCGGCGACCACGGTCAACCAGCTGCGCCTGGCGCTCGCCGACCCGTACGGGCTGGACCCCGGGCTGCGGGTGGACGCGACGTTCCGGCTCGCCCAGGCCCTGGCCCACAGCAACCGGCTCGGCGAGGCCGCCGCGCTGTGCGCCGAGGAGGCCGCGCGCACCGGGCCAGGGCCGGGGCAACTGCGCCTGGAGGTCGCCCACTTCATGTTCGCGGCGTTCCAGTCCGAGGACCCGGACGGTCCGGGGCGGTCGCGGCGGCTCGCGGAGTTCGACCGGATGCTGGGCACGATCGGCCTGGCCTTCAGCGACACCTTCACCGAGGCCTCTGGTACTGCCGACGCCGACGCCCGCGCCGAGGCGCCCGGCGGTGCCGGCGCGGGTACGGGCGGCGGGGCCGTGTTCGAACGCGACGGTCTGGCCCACGCGGTGGCGGTGCTGCGCTGCTGGGACCTCACACTGCGCGGCGTCGACAGCGCGGAGGCGATCGCCCTCGGCGAGTCGGCGCTGCCGGGTGGCCGGCTGCCCCGCAGCCTGGGCTGGACCAACACCACCTGGGGCTTCGAGCTGCCCGGGATCCTGGGCATCAGCTACCTGTACGCCGACCGGGTCGACCGGGCGGAGGAACTGTTCGACGAGGCGGTGCGCGCCTACGAGGTCGCCGGGTGGAGCGGCGGCCACCTCGGCTTCGCCTACCTGCTGACCGGCATGCTCCGTTTCCGCTGCGGCGCGCTCGCCGCGGCGGAGGACTACCTGCGCCGGGCGCTGCGGATCGCCGGGCGGATCGGTCCGGGCACCCCGCTGCACTGGGACGCGGTCGGGGCGCTGGCCGAGACCCTGGCGGCGCGCGGCCGGGTGGAGGAAGCCCTGGAGCTGACGCGCGAGCACGCCTTCGGCCCGCCGTACCCGACGGTGATGGTGCTGCCGGACGCCCCGACGCTGTACGGGCGGCTGCTGCTGGCCCGGGGTGACGCGGCGGGCGCGGCCGCGACGCTGGCCGTCGCCGGGGCGGCCCTGGACGCGCGCGGGTGGCGCAACACGGTGTGGGCGCCGTGGCTGGGCCACCTGGCGCGCGCGGTGGCCCCGGAGCAGCCGGACCGGGCCCGCGGCCTCGCCGCGGAGGCGGTGCGCCGGGCCCGGGAGTCGGGGACGGACTCGGCCGTCGGCAGCGCGCTGCGGCTGTGCGCCGCGGTGCACGAGCGGCCCCGTGCGGCTGCCCTGCTGACGGAGGCGGTCGGGCATCTGGAACGGTCGCCGGCCCGCTACGAGCACGCGATGGCCCTGGTCGACCTGGGGGAGGTGCTGGGCGGCGCGGCGGGTGGCCGCGGGGCGCTCGCCCGGGGGCTGGAGCTGGCCACCCGGTGCGACGCGGACGGGCTGGCCGCCCGGGCCCGTGCTCTGCTGCGGGCGGACGGCGACGCGGACTGAGGCCGGGGCGGCGCGGGCTGAGGCCGGGGCGGCGGTGCCGGTGGCCGGGGCGGCGCGGGACGGGCGGTGGACCTTGCAGATATCTGCACGCGCAACTATCTTTGGGCTCATAAATTGCAGCTGCAATCACTTCGTGGGTGCGCCCCTCCGTCCTGGCGCCGCCGACCCCTCGGGAGTCCGTCATGAGCACCACCCTCTTCACCCCGTACACCCTGCGGGAACTGACCGTCCCCAACCGGATCTGGATGCCGGCGATGTGCCAGTACAGCGCCGCGCCGGACGGGGACGCGGCCGGTGTGCCGACGGACTGGCACTTCACCCACCTCGCGGCGCGCGCCGCCGGCGGCACCGGACTGATCATCACCGAGGCCACCGCCGTCAGCCCCGAGGGCCGCATCAGCCCGTACGACCTCGGGATCTGGAACGACGAGCAGGCCGCGGCCTTCCGCCGGATCACCGACTTCCTGAAGTCCCAGGGCACCGTGGCCGCGATCCAGCTCGCCCACGCCGGACGCAAGGCCTCCACCGAGCGGACCTGGGTCGACCGCGGACGCCCGCTGGCCGCCGACGAGGAGCACGGCTGGGCGCCGGTCGGCCCCGGCACCGAGCCCTTCTCCCCCGCCCACACCGCGCCGCAGGAGCTGACCGAGGAACAGATCGGCACGATCGTGCGGCAGTTCGCCGACGCCGCCCGGCGCGCGCTGGACGCCGGCTTCCAGGTCGCCGAGATCCACGGCGCCCACGGCTACCTCGTCCACCAGTTCCTCTCCCCGCACACCAACCGCCGCACCGACGGCTACGGCGGCACCTTCGAGGGGCGCATCCGCTTCGCGCTGGAGGTCGTCGACGCGGTGCGCGCCGTGTGGCCCGAGGAGCTGCCGGTCTTCTTCCGCGTCTCCGCGACCGACTGGCTCACCGAGAACCCGGAGGACGACCGCGAGGGCTGGACCTCGCAGGACACCGTCCGCCTCGCCAAGGAACTCCAGGCGCACGGCGTGGACCTGCTGGACGTCTCCACCGGCGGCCTCGTCCCCGACGCCCGGATCGACGCCGCGCCCGGCTTCCAGGTGCCCTTCGCCGAGGCCGTGCGCAACGAGGCCGGCCTGCCCGTGGCCGCCGTCGGCCTGATCACCGACCCCGCCCAGGCCCAGGCCGTCGTCGCCGGGGGCCACGCCGACGCCGTCCTGGTCGGCCGCGAACTGCTGCGCGACCCGTCCTGGGCCCGCCGCGCCGCCGCCGAACTCGGCGGCGAGGTCCTCTCCCCCGTCCAGTACCACCGCGCCTGACACCCCGGCACCACCTCGGCACCCCCGCACCCGCCGGCCCCCGGCGAGTACGGGGGTGTCGGGCTTGAGTCGGAGTGCACTCCAAGTCCTACGGTTCTGCCGTGAGTCCGACCCGCCGCACGTCGGCGGGCCGGACCGGTCGCCAGGGACGTGGCCGCCGACAGTGGCGGCCGGAAGAGGAGCACCACGATGAGCACGGCCGCGAACGACGCAGGAACCCGCGCGGAGCGCTTCGCGCACGGGATGGAGGTGCTCGACCGCATCGACGGCGAGGTCAGGCGCCGGGTCGTGGAGTCGCTGGACGACATCAGCCCCGAGGATTCAGCAACGACCCGCATGACGCTCGGCACTTCGAACCGCACGGGCTATCCCGACCCCGAAGGACCGGGCTTGCACCCGAATCAGTTGGTCAACGCCTCCCTCAACGTCGGGCTCACCCCCGAGCAGATCGTCGAGGCGCTGCTGCACTCCGCCGCCTACTGCGGCTTCCCCAAGGCCCTGCACGCCACTTTCGTCGCCAAGAAGGTGTTCGCCGAGCGCGGCCTGCTGCCGGTCACCGGCACCTGACCCGTCGACAGGCTTCAGCCGGGCACGCTGACGTCGCGGCAGTCGCCGGTCGGGGGGCAGAGGTGCACGGTGAGGCTCTCGCCCAGCTCGGGGACCCGGACACCGTAGGAGACGAAGGTGACGAGCTTGCCTCCGCCGAGGTCGACCGTGCGGCTGTGGACGGGGCCGAGGACGTGGTCGGTGTCGCCGGTAGCCCTGAGGTCCGCCACCCGGCCCTGGAAGGCGGTGACCCCGTACCACGGCGTTCCCGCAGGCGGGCCGAGGGGTCTGGGATGGTCGACGGTCATGTCCTCGATGGACTCGAAGTCGCTCCCTCCCCAGACGCCGTCCCGGTGGTCGACATCCGCCCAGCACACGTCGATGTCGTCCACCAGCCAGAAGACCAGCGCCCAGTTCTGCCCGTCCGTGTCGAGCACGGCCAGGGTCGACAGGGTCGGCGCCGGACACCCCTTGGCCAGTGTGCCCTTCCGGGACAGCTCGTTCACGATCCACCGGGCCGACGCCGGGGCGGGCTCGGGCAGGACCACGGTGTGGCGGTCGGGCCCGCCGCTCCCGATCACGCCGCAGCCGGCCACGGCCACCAGCAGCGCCGCCGAACACAACGCACCCACCGTGCGGTTCATCGCAACCCCCCGTGGCGACCGTCCGTGCCGGCCCTACGTGCCGGCCGTCCTGGCGCCCGTCCTGGCGCCCGTCGCCTCCAGGTTCCGCCCCAGCAAGGTGGCCGACAAGGCCACGGGATGTCCCGGATCCGTCCCGACTCGCCACGGCCGCGGGGGGGGGGGGGCGGGGGGGCGGGGGGGCGGCCCCCCGGCGGGGGCCGGGGGGGCGC
>NZ_JBHWCL010000261.1:0-5619 GCF_042735125.1 Kitasatospora sp. NPDC059599
TCGTCCACTAAACTTTTTTGGTCCCTGGGGGGTTTTACACCAACACCCCCCGGTTGCCCCCGGGGGGGGTTTTTGCCCGGGGCCCCCCCCCCGGGGGGGGGGGCCCCGCCGCCCCCCCGCCCCGTGATCCCCCGTTCCCGCCCTACAGGGCGCTGCGCTCCACCCGGCGGCGCTTGATGGTGCGGAAGCGCCGGGCCACCTGGCGGGCGAGGTCGGCGGCGCCGACCAGACCGGCGTCGTTGCCGAGGGCGGCGTGCACGATGGCGGCCTCGGGGCGGAAGCCGCGGCCGGTGAGGGTGCGGCGGAAGGTGTCCCGGGCCGGTCCGAGCAGCAGGTCGCCGGCCTCCGAGACGCCGCCGCCGATGACGAAGCGGCCCGGGTCCAGCCCGGCGGCCAGGTTGGCGATGCCGACGCCCAGCCAGGTGCCGACCTCGTAGAGCAGCTCGATGGCGGTCGGGTCGCCCTCCTGGGCGGCCTCGGTGACCAGCGGGCCGGTGATGCCCTCGACCGTCCCGCCCGCCCGCGCCAGCAGCGGCTGCACCACCGGGGACTCCTCGGCGACCAGCTCGCGCGCGTCGCGCACCAGCGCGTTGCCCGAGGAGTACTGCTCCCAGCAGCCGCGGTTGCCGCACGGGCAGCGGTGCCCGCCGGGCAGCACCTGCATGTGCCCGAACTCGCCCGCCAGCCCGTACTTGCCGCGGTCGACGTAGCCGTCCCGGACCACGGCGCCGCCGATGCCGGTGCCCAGGGTGAGCATCACCATGTGGTCCTCGCCCCGACCGGCGCCGAAGCGCCACTCGGCCCAGGCGGCCGCGTTGGCGTCGTTCTCCACGATCACCGGGAACCGCAGCCGCTCGCTGAGCGCCTGCTGGAGCGGTTCGTTGCGCCAGTTGAGGTGCGGGGCGAACAGCACCCGGGAGCGCTCGGCGTCGACCCAGCCGGCCGCGCCGATGCCGACCGCGTGGACGTCGTGCCGGTCGGAGAGCTGCAGCACCAGCTCGACGATGACGTCCTCGACGACCCTGGGGCTCTTGCTCTTGTCCGGTGTGTCGGTGCGCAGCTTCTCCAGCACCTTGCCCTCGCCGTCCACCACTCCGGCGACCACCTTGGTGCCGCCGATGTCGACGCCGATGGTGGGCAGTCGCAGTATCCCCGCGGGCAGGGCCCGGCGGCGGCGCTCGGCGCGCGGGCCGAGGCCGAGCAGGGTGGGCAGGACGGGCGGCCGGGTGGTGCCTTGAGGGCTGGTCACGGCTGCGGACGCTCCTCACGGGAGTCGGGAAGGGAGGGACGGGCCAGCTCGTGCGAGAGTTCGGCGAGGTCGGAGCCGCCGGCCATCTCGGTGGTGAGCTGTTCCAGGCTGATCTCGGCGCGGGGGTGGCTGCCCGCCATCCGGCCGCGCTTGAGCAGGGTGAAGTGGTCGCCGACCAGGTACGCGTGGTGCGGGTTGTGGGTGATCAGCACGACCCCGAGGCCGGCGTCGCGGGCGGCGGTGACGTACTTCAGCACCACCCCGGACTGCTTGACGCCGAGCGCGGCGGTGGGCTCGTCCAGGACGAGCACCTTGGCGCCGAAGTGCACCGCGCGGGCGATCGCCACGCACTGGCGCTGGCCGCCGGAGAGGGTGCCGATCGGCCGGTCGACGTCGTGCAGGTCGATGCCCATCTCGGCGAGCGCCGCCCGGGTGGTGGCGCGCATGCCGTCGGCGTCCAGGCGCAGCCCGCCCCAGCGGCGCGTACCGCGCTCGGAGCCGAGGAAGAAGTTGCGCCAGACCGGCATCAGCGGGACGACGGCGAGGTCCTGGTAGACGGTGGCGATGCCGCGGTCCAGGGCCTGGCGCGGGGAGTCGAAGCGGACCTCCTCGCCGCCGACGGCGTAGGTGCCCTCGTCGTGCCGGTGCAGCCCGGCGATGATCTTGATCAGGGTGGACTTGCCGGCCCCGTTGTCGCCGAGCACGCAGCTGATCTCGCCGGCCCGCAGGGTCAGCGAGACGTCCCGCAGCGCCCGGACGGTGCCGTAGCTCTTGCCGACCCCGTCGAGGGAGAGCAGTTCGTCGTTCATCTCGGCTCCGGTGCTCATCGCGGCCCCCGTTCGGCCCGGCGCTTGACGTAGGCGTTCAGCAGGGCGGCCATCAGCAGCATCGCGCCGAGGAAGAACTTGAACCAGTCCGGGTTCCACTGGGCGTAGATGATGCCCTTGCTGGCCATGCCGAAGATCAGCGCGCCGAGCGCGGAGCCGACCACCGAGCCGTAGCCGCCGGTGATCAGGCAGCCGCCGATGACGGCCGCGACGATGTAGATCAGCTCGTTGCCGACGCCCTCGCCGGACTGCACGGTGTCGAAGGAGAACAGCAGGTGCTGGCCGAGCACCCAGGCGCCGAAGCCGACGCCCAGGTAGAGCACGGTCTTGGTCCGGGCGACCGGCACGCCGACCGCGCGGGCGGCGTCCGCGTCGCCGCCGACGGCGAAGATCCAGTTGCCGAAGCGGGTGCGCAGCAGCACCCAGCTGCCGACCACCAGCAGGCCGAGCCACCACCAGACGGTCGCCTTGATCGTCAGCCCGCCGATGGTGACCTCGGAGGCGAACAGCCGGCGGCAGGACTCGAAGCCCTCCATGTCGGCGATCGACTTGGTGGAGACGGTGCCGGAGATCGCCTTGGTGAGGCCCAGGTTGGCGCCGGTCAGCATCAGGAAGGTGCCGAGGGTGACGATGAAGCTGGGGAGCCTGGTCCGGCCGAGCATCCAGCCGTTGAACCAGCCGATCGCCAGCGTGGTCGCGAGCGAGACCACCACGCCGACCCAGGTCACCGCGGTGAACTGGTAGGAGACCATCGAGGAGGTCAGCGCGGCGGTGGTGACCAGCACGCCGGCCGAGAGGTCGAACTCGCCGCCGATCATCAGCAGCGAGACCGGCACCGCCATGATCCCGATGGTGGACGCCGCGTAGAGCACGGTGCCCAGCGAGCCGACCCGCAGGAACGGCCCGGCGACGGTGGCGAAGACCAGGAACACCGCGACGGCGGCGATCAGCGAGCCCAGCTCCGGGCGGGCCAGGATCCGCCGCAGGGCCGCCGGGCGGTCCTGCGCGAGGCCGTCCTGGGCGAGGAGGTCCTGACCGCTCACCGGGTCCCCCTCGCCACGTACTCGGCGAGCGCGTCGGCGTTGTCCTTGGTCAGGATCTGCGGGCCGGTCTCGACCGGCTTGCCGCCGCCGAGCATGTCCAGGTTGGACTTGTAGAGCCAGAGCAGGTCGACGCCCTCGTAGCCCTGCAGGTAGGGCTGCTGGTCGACGGCGAAGCCGACGCTGCCGGACTTGAGCCCGGCCACCACCTGCGGGCCCAGGTCGAAGGTGTCCAACTCGACGGAGCGGCGGGCGTCCTGGACGGCCTGCAGCCCGGTGGCGGCCATCGCGCCGGAGAGGGTGAGCACGGTGTCGATGGCCGGGTCGGCCTGGAGCTTGGCGGAGATCGCGGCGCGGGCGTCGGGCATGTCGACGCCGTTGACGTAGAGCACCTGGAAGGATCCGCCGGACTTGGCCTGGGCACCGGAGCAGCGCTGTTCCTGGCCGACGTTGCCCTGCTCGTGGATGACGCAGAGCACGTTCTTGCGGCCGCGGGCGGCCAGCTCGGTGCCGGCCGCCTGGCCGGCGGTGGACTCGTCCTGTCCGATGTGGGTGAGCGCGCCGAACTTCTGCGAGTACTCCTGGCCCGAGTTGATGGTGATCACGGGGATGCCGGCCGCCTTGGCCTTCGCCAGGACGTCGGCCATCGCGTCGCCCTTGGCGAGGGTGACCAGCAGGCCGTCCACCTTCTGGTCGATGGCGGCCTGGACGAGCTGGACCTGGTTCTGGGTCTGCGCGTCGTTGGAGTACAGGAAGGTGATGTTGTCCTTGGCGGCGGCCTGCTCGGCACCCTTGCGCACGGTGTCCCAGAACGCGTCGCCCGCACCGGAGTGGGTCACCATGGCGACCTTCCAGCGCGGGGTGGTGACGGCGCTGCCGCCGGCGGCCGCGGCCTTGGCGCGCGCCTCCTCGGCGCGTCTGCCTCCGGTGCTGCTGCATCCGGCGGCGGTGACCGCGAGGGCCAGGACGGCGCACACGGGCCAGAGGCGTGGGGACGGGCGAAAGCGGGTGATGCTCATCCCCATAGTCTCCCTGGCCGGGTTCTACGCGTTCGCACCGCCTCGCCCGGCGGCGCGAACGCCCTGGGAGGTAAGGTTCCGCGGGGGACCTTTCCTGGAAGTTCGCTGAACATCTGGTCCGGACGGCCATCGTCCGGGTGACAGACTAGGCGCCGGTCCGAAGGGGGTTCATCACCGGAAAGTGATGTTCCTCTCAGGTTCCGCACAGAATCGGACGGCAACCGATCATCGGTCGTCGGCCGTCTGATGACATTGACGTGCGTTCGGGCGACTGGGGCCCGGGCGGCGAGCGACCCGGATACGAGAACGCGATGGAACTGACAGGTACGCCATTCTTCCTCCTCACCGTCCTTCTTGTGCCGGTGTCCATCACCGTGGCGTTGCTGTTCTGGGGGAAGGTCGGCGGCCCCGAGCCGGTGAAGGTCCTCTCCCGGATCGTCATGATCATGTTCTGCCAGGTCACGGCCGTCCTGATGGTCTTCGTGATGGTCAACAACGCCAACCTGATCTACGGCAACTGGGACGACCTGCTCGGCACCGGCAACCACGTCCGGGCGGTGCCCCCGGTGCCGCCGTCGGACCAGGCCGCCGGGAGCGGTGACGCCGCCAAGGAACACCCCAAGGTCAAGCAGAGCTTCGGCGGCGTGAACGACCCGCTGGTCCCGGGCGACGTGCAGAAGACCGAGCTCAAGGGTCAGCTCTCCGGCGTCGACGGCGAGGTCCTGGTCTGGCTGCCGCCGCAGTACAACGACCCGGCGTACAAGGACAAGAAGTTCCCCGTGGTCGAGCTGATCCCCGGTTTCCCCGGCTCCTCCTCCACCTGGTACGGCACGCTCAAGGTCTCCGAGCAGCTCAAGCCGCTGATGCAGCAGGGCAAGGTGGCGCCGTTCATCCTGGTCTCGCCGCGCACCGTGCTGCTCGGCAACAGCCAGGACGCCGGCTGCACCGACATCCCCGGCAAGATCAACGCCGACGCCTGGATCACCCGCGACGTCCCGCAGATGGTGCTGGACAACTTCCGCGCCGACCCGTCCTCGGACCGCTGGGCCATCGCCGGCTACTCGGCCGGCGCGCACTGCGCGGCCAAGCTGTCGCTGGCCCACCCCAACCGGTACCGGGCCGCCATCGCGATGTCCGGCTACAACGACCCGGCGAACGAGAAGGACTCGCTGGTCGGCAAGGACCCGAAGCTGCGCGAGGCCAACAACCCGGTCAACATCCTCAAGGCCGCCCAGCAGCCGCCGAAGGTCGCCATGCTGATCAGCGCCTCCAAGGGCGACGGCTTCGAGGACGGCGAGGCGATCCGCGCCGCCGCCAAGGCCCCGACCACCGTCCAGGTGGAGGAGGGCACCGGCCCGCACACCACCGAGCAGTGGAAGAAGATGGTGCCGGGTGCCTTCACCTGGCTGACCTCGATCATCCCCGCCCAGTAACGGGACCACCGCACGACCGCACGCACGAGGGCCCGCCGCGACACCGATCGC
>NZ_JBHWCL010000262.1:0-5505 GCF_042735125.1 Kitasatospora sp. NPDC059599
CGTCGGGGCCCTGGGGGGTTTTGCCAGTTGGCCTGGGTTTTTTCTACCCGGTCCCCCGGGGGCGGGCCCGTCCGGGGGTGGTGGGGATCGGGGGGGCCCCCGGACGGCGCAGTGCCGTCCGGGGCCGCCGAGGCGTTCGGGGATCAGACCTTCAGGTACTTGCGCAGCGTGAAGAACGCCGCCACACCGGCCATCCCCATGCCCACCACGACCAGCAGCGGTATCACCGCCAGCACCGATCCGAGGCCGATGAAGTGGATGAACTGCACCCGGTCGGCCAGCCAGCCCTGCACGAAGAAGTGGCCGCCGATCAGCAGGCCGGAGGCCATCACCGCACCGAGCAGCGCGGCGAACGCGGCCTCGGCGATGAAGGGCATCTGGACGTAGAAGTTCGAGGCACCGACCAGGCGCATGATGCCGGTCTCGCGCCGCCTGCTGTACGCCGACACCCGGACGGTGTTGACGATCAGCAGCAGGGCGACGAAGAGCATCAGCACCATGATCACGAACGCCGCCGTCTGCAGACCGTTCAGCAGGCCGAACAGGTTCTGCAGGATCTTCCGCTGGTCCTCGACCGACTTCACGCCGGGCTTGCCGGCGAAGGCGCTCTGGATCACGTCGTACTTGGTCGGGTCGTTGAGCTTGACCCGCCAGGACTGCGGCAGGGCGTCCGGGCCGAGGACGGGGATGAGCGGGTTGTCCGGGTTCATCTCCTTCCAGTGCTTGTACGCGTCGGCGGAGCTCTCGTACGTGGAGGACTGGACCACCGAGGTCATCTTGTCCAGCTGGGCCTTGATGTCCTGGACCTGCTGGTCGGTGGCCGCGCCCTTGTCGCACTGGGGCGAGTCGCGGGCGTCCGCCTTGGTGCAGAAGTAGATGCTCACCTCGACCTTGTCGTACCAGTACCCCTTCATGTTGTTCACCTGGTCGCGGACCAGGAGCGAGGAACCGGCGAGGGCGAGGGAGAGCGCGACGCTGACGACGACCGCGATGGTCATCGTCAGGTTGCGTCGGAGACCCACACCGATCTCCGACAGGACGAACTGGGCACGCATGCGGGAAACAACTCCAGGGTCGGTACTGCTCTGGTCTGGCGGTACGGGCCGGCGGCCCTACGGGTCAGCGCTGGGGGATCAGTGCTGGTACCCGTAGACGCCGCGGGCCTGGTCGCGGACGAGCAGCCCCTTGTCGAGCTCGATGACGCGCTTGCGCATCTGGTCGACGATCGCCTGGTCGTGGGTGGCCATCAGCACCGTGGTGCCGGTGCGGTTGATGCGGTCGAGCAGCTTCATGATGCCGACCGAGTTCTGCGGGTCGAGGTTGCCGGTGGGCTCGTCCGCGATGAGCAGCATCGGACGGTTCACGAAGGCGCGGGCGATCGCCACCCGCTGCTGCTCACCACCGGACAGCTCGCCCGGCATGCGGTCCTCCTTGCCGCCGAGGCCGACCAGCTCCAGCACCTCGGGCACCACCTTGTTGATGGCGCTCTTGGGCTTGCCGATCACCTCGAGGGCGAAGGCGACGTTCTGCGCGACCGTCTTGTTGGGGAGCAGGCGGAAGTCCTGGAAGACGGTGCCCAGCTGGCGGCGCATGTGCGGCACCTTCCAGTTGGACAGCTTGCCGAGGTCCTTGCCGAGCACGTGCACGGCGCCCGTGCTGGGACGCTCCTCGCGCAGGCACAGGCGGAGGAACGTGGACTTGCCCGAGCCGGACGAGCCGACCAGGAAGACGAACTCGCCCTTCTCGATCTCCAGCGAGACGTTGTCCAGGGCGGGACGGTTCTGCTTGGGATAGGTCTTGGAGACGTTGTCGAATCTGATCACGGCTGCATCACGGAGGCCATCCTAGGCGGCGCCAATCCTCGGTCGATCCGCCCCGGGGGCCCGGCCCGGGGGCGGGCGAAGGGAGCGCGGAGGGCCGCTCCCGGTCTGGGACCATACGCGAATCGGCAACCGGCCCGCAGGGGCAGCCCGTGACAGCCCTCCGAATCTGGGGGAGAATGACTGTTTATGCCCGGAATATTGCGAGGCATCTCACAGCCCGGGAGCCGGAACCGCCGGAACCTGGCAGAGTGGGAGGTGGCGACCGCGTCCGGCCGCTCCCCCGTACAGGGCAAGAACGGGAACCAAGGCCCCGTCCGGTGCGTTGGCTGTAGCAGCGAGGAGGAGATCGCATGACCTGCGACCATCTGGTGTGCGCCAACTGCAACGGCCGTGTCAGCGACGGGCGTTGCCCGGTATGCCGCGCCAACCGGGCCCGACTGCAGGACCAGCAGGGGCCGTTCGCCGCATTCTCCCCCGCGATGCTGCTGGCCCTGCTGGCCGGACTGCTCGCGGTGGCGCTGATCGCCCGGCAGGCGCTGGCCTGAGGCCCATCCGTTCCACCCCCTCGTGATCCTCCGATCCACCCCGGTCCACGACGAAGGGCCCCGACCGCAGCGGTCGGGGCCCTTCGCTCTGTCGTCGCGCCGTTACTCGGCGCTGGTCTCGCGCTGCTTGCGCCAGCGGATGCCGGCCTCGATGAAGCCGTCGATGTCGCCGTCCAGCACGGCCTGCGGGTTGCCGGCCTCGTACGCGGTGCGGACGTCCTTGACCATCTGGTACGGGTGCAGGACGTAGGAGCGCATCTGGTTGCCCCAGGAGCTGCCGCTGTCCTTGAGCGCGTCCATCGCCGCCTTCTCCTCCTGGCGGCGCCGCTCCAGCAGCTTGGCCTGGAGGACGTTCATCGCGGACGCCTTGTTCTGGATCTGCGAGCGCTCGTTCTGGCAGGAGACCACGATGCCGGTCGGGAGGTGCGTGATGCGCACCGCCGAGTCGGTGGTGTTGACGCCCTGGCCGCCGGGGCCGGAGGCGCGGTACACGTCCACGCGCAGCTCGCCCTCGTCGATGTCGACGTGGTCGGACTGCTCGACGACCGGGAGGACCTCGACGCCGGCGAAGGAGGTCTGCCGGCGGCCCTGGTTGTCGAACGGCGAGATGCGGACCAGGCGGTGGGTGCCCTGCTCGACCGAGAGGGTGCCGTAGGCGTACGGCGCCTTCACGGTGAAGGTCGCGGACTTGATGCCGGCCTCTTCGGCGTACGAGGTGTCGTACACCTCGGTCGGGTACCCGTGCCGCTCGGCCCAGCGCAGGTACATGCGCATCAGCTGCTCGGCGAAGTCGGCGGCGTCCACGCCACCGGCCTCGGCACGGATGTTGATCAGCGCCTCGCGGGCGTCGTACTCGCCGGACAGGAGGGTGCGGACCTCCAGCTCCTCGACCGCCTTCTGGAGGGCGACGAGCTCGACCTCGGCCTCGGCGCGGGTGTCCGCGTCGTTCTCGGCCTCGGCCAGCTCGAACAGCACGCCCAGGTCGTCGATGCGGCTGCGCAGGCCCTCGACCCGGCGCAGTTCGCCCTGGAGGAAGGAGAGCCGGCTGGTCACCTTCTGCGCGTTCGCGACGTCGTCCCACAGGGTGGGGGCGGCTGCCTCCTCCTCCAGGACCGCGATGTCGGCCCGGATCTTGTCCAGGTCGAGGACGGCCTCGATCGACCCCATGGTCGTATCGAGGTTCTTGAGCTCTTCGGAAGGATCGACGGCTGCCACGCCCCCAGGGTAATGGTTCCGGGGGTGGTCATGACGACACCCCCGCTCCCCCGGCCCTACGGCGCCCGCGGGGCGGTGCCGTGCACGGCCGGGCGGGCCGGGTGGCCGCGGTCCGGCGCGGTGGCCGCGAAGGCCGTCCAGGCCGCGGCCGCACCGGCCAGCAGCAGGACGGTGGCCAGCAGGACGGCCAGCAGCCGGCGGCGGCGCAGCAGGGCCTGGCGGTCCCGGCGGTGGCCCGGCGCGGTGCGCTGGGCGCGGGACTCGGCGGCGTACGCGGCCAGCTCCTCGGCGGAGGGCCGGCGCAGGCTGGTGTGGGTGTCCCGGGTGGAGTCCGGGGCGGCGCCGGGCACCAGCGGGACGGCCGGCCCGCGGCGGCGCTTGTGGACGCCCGGGCCGGCGTCGACCTCGGCGTAGACGGCCTCGCCGGGGGTCAGCTGCTCCTCGGCCGGGGCGCGGCCCTGGGCGGGCACCACGAGCACCGGCAGGCCGGCCAGCGACGGCAGCTGCTCGCGCAGCCGGGCGGCCAGCTCGGCGGCGCGCAGCCGGGAGGCGGGGGCCTTGGCCAGGCACTCGGAGATGATCCGCCACAGCCCGTCCGGCAGGCCGGGGATCGGCGGCACCTGCTCGGTGACGTGCCGGCGCAGCACCGCGCCGGTGTGGCCGCCGCCGAACGGGGTGAAGCCGGCCAGCAGCTCGTACAGGACGGTGGCGAGGGCGTAGATGTCGACGGCCGCGCGCGGCTCCAGGCCCTCGATGATCTCGGGGGCCAGGTAGTCGGGGGTGCCGATGATCCGGGTGGCCCGGGTGCGGCGCGGGGCGTCGACCAGGCGGGCCACGCCGAAGTCGGTGAGCTTGGCGCGCGGGGCGCCGCCGGGGCCGGGGGCGGCGGCGAGGTCGAGCAGGACGTTCTCCGGCTTGACGTCGCGGTGGACGATCCCGGCCGCGTGGGCGGCGGCGAGGCCGTCGGCGACGTCGGCGATGATCGAGGCGGCGGTCTGCGGCGGCAGCGCGCCGTCCCGCTCCAGCCGGGAGCGCAGGTCGCTGCCCTGGACCAGTTCCATCACCAGGGCGAGGTCGCTGCCGTCCACGACCATGTCGCGCACGCCGACCACCCGGGGGTGGTCGAGGCTGGTCAGCGCGGTGCGCTCCTGGACGAAGCGGCCGACCAGCACCTGGTCGGAGGCGAGGTCCTCGCGCAGCAGCTTGACCGCGACCGGGCCGTCGGGCCCCTCACCGAGCCAGACCGTCCCGGCCGAACCCCGGCCGATGACCTGGTGGACGGTGTACCGGCTGCCGATCTTGCGTGCCAATGCTGCTCCGTGGGCGGCGCGGGAGCGCTCCGGGGGTCCGGCGCGCTCGGTGGGGCGGGACAACAGCGACCAACCTACGCGCCCGGAGGCCCCGAAGGGCCGCCTGATGGCCCCGGAGCGGGAGTCTCGGGCGAGAAATCTCGGAAATTGTCGACAAAGCGTCAATCTTGCCGTCCGGCACCGGCGTCGGGCCCGGACCGGTCGGTCCGGGCTCCGCGGCGGATCCGTCCCGGCCGGTCCCGGCGGCCGGCGACGGCGCTACTTGCCGAAGACGCTGTTCACCCAGTCCCGCGCCGAGTCGAACCAGCCCACGACGTTGTCCCAGTAGTGCGGCAGCGGGGTGAAGTTCCACAGCGCCACCCCCGCCACGGTCAGCACCAGCAGCACCATCAGGCAGCCCTTGAGGCAGCCGAGCCCCGGGATGTACATCCGGTTGCGGCTGCGCGGGCGCGGCTCGCGGGCCGGCGCCGGCTCACGGCGGCGGGCCGGCTCGCGCGGCGGCTCCTCACGCCGCGGCGGGGCCTCCCGGTACTGCGGCGCCGGCGGCTCGGCCCGGCGCGGCGCCGGGGAGGGCGGGGGCGGCGGGTAGCCGCCCTGCGGCTGGCCGTACCC
>NZ_JBHWCL010000263.1:0-5411 GCF_042735125.1 Kitasatospora sp. NPDC059599
GCAGTTCGCCCCGCGGCCCCGCCGCCGCTGCCGTCTCCGCGTCCGTCTCCGCGTCCGTCTCACAGCCAGCCCCGGCGGGCGGCCTGGACGCCGGCCTGGAAGCGGGTGGTGGCGCCCAGGTGGGCGAGGAGGACGGAGACGCGGCGCACCACGGTGCGCCGGCCCAGGCCGAGGCGGCGGGCGATGGCGTCGTCGGTGGCGCCGCCGGCCATCAGGGTGAGGATGCGCCGGTCGCGTTCGTCGATGCGCAGGTCGACGCCGGCCACGCTGGCCGGCACCGCCAGGCGCCACAGGGTCTCGAAGACCGCGGTCATGGCCTGCAGCAGGCTGGAGGGGCGGATCAGCAGGGAGACCACGCCGGGGCGGTCGTCGGCGGGCAGGGTGACGATGGCGAGGTCGTCGTCGCCGATGGCGAGCTTGAGCGGCGGCTCGTCCAGGGTGCGGGCCTGTTCCCCGGCCTCGACCATGCGCGCCATGTTGGGCCCGGCGACCGGGTCCTCGAACGCGCAGCCCTGGTAGATCGCGCGGTAGACGACGCCCGCGGCCATCCGGCGGCGCTGGAGCACCTCCTGGTCGGCGTAGTGGGCGTGGCTGCCGGAGTACGGCGGCACGTCGATGACCCGGATCTGGTGCCGGGCCGCCAGTTGCAGCCGGCGGCTGGCGGCGAGCACCTGGGCGGGGTCCTCGACCACCTCCAGCGCGCCGTAGCTGCCGGCGTCGCGCCGGGCGAAGCGGTAGAGGCGTTCGAGTTCGGCGCCGGCCCGGCGGGCGGTGGCCTGGCGCAGCGCGTCGCGCTGCAGGACCGTCTCGACCACCCGGCCTGGCGGCAGCGCCTCCCAGGAGTGGTCGCGGTCGTCGGCGGTGCCGGCGCCGTCGAAGGCGACGGCGACGCCTTCGTCCGCGAGGTCGCGCAGCACGGCGAGCACGGTGTCCTCGTCCAGGCCCGCGCCGTGCGCGAGGTCGGCCACCCGGGCTCTGGGCCGTCCGACCAGGCAGCGGTAGACGCGGCCGCGTTCGGAGTCGGGATCCAAGACGTCGTGCACGACACCCCCCGGTCATCGTGTCCCCCTGCCGCCCGGTGGTCCCGGGTGGCCGGGGGAGCCTACCCGGGTGGGTGGCCCACATGCGCCAGTGGCCCAGGTGCGCCGCCGGGTGCTCTGGCGCGGGACGGTCCGTGTGACGAGAGTTGTCGATGTTCAGACAGGAGTGGTGAGACGGACCGTCAGGACGGCCCCGTCGGCACGACCGTCTGCGCACCCCGCGAGGACCGCCCGCCACCACCGACCGTCGAAGGCCGAGGACGACCCCCATGACCCCAGCCCGGCACCTGCCCGCCCGGCTGCGGCGCGCCCGCACGGCCGTCGCCGCCCTGGCCGCCTGCCTGCTCCCGCTCGCCGCGACACCCGCGGCCTCCGCCGCCCCCTCGGCAGCCGCCCCCGCGACGGCCGTTCCCGCGACGGCCGCCTCGGGTCCGGCCGCGTCAGGCCCGGCCGCCGCGACGGCCGTTCCCGCCGACGCCGGCGGGCCGCCGCCGCTCACGGACGGCTTCGGGCTCACCCAGGTCGGCACCGCGACCGGCAGCGCCACCAACTTCGTCATCACCGTCACCACCGCGCAGGTCGCCGGGCCGCACACCATCCGGATCCTGCTGCCCGCCGACTACGCGCAGCACCCGGACAAGCGCTACCCCGTGCTGTACTTCCTGCACGGCGCCTCCGACAACCCGAGCGACCCCGCGCTGGCCTACCCCGCGCTCACCGCCGCCCAGTCGATGATCACGGTCATCCCGGACGGCGGCCTGCGCGGCTGGTACACCGACTGGCTCGACCAGGGCACGCCCGCCGGTGCGCAGAACTGGGAGACCTTCCACCTCACCCAGGTCCTCCCGTTCGTCGACGCCAACCTGCGCACCCGCACCGACCGCGCCCACCGGGCCGTCGGCGGCCTGTCCATGGGCGGCTTCGGCGCCCTGCACTACGCCCAGGACCGCCCCGACCTGTTCGGCCAGGTCCTCACCATGTCCGGCGCCAACGACCTGTCCACCGACGAGATGATCCTGCGCGGCGCCGTCGTCGCCATGCTGACCAACGCCGGCACCGTCCTGTGCGGCCCCAGCGACGGCCGCCCCTGCGGCTTCGACTACGGGCCCACCGTCTCCAGCGACGCGATCTTCGGCACCCCGTACCCGGTGTTCAACGCCGACTGGCGCTGGAACGCCGCCGACCCGGCCTCCCGGCTGGCCCTGCTCGACCGCACCGGCATCGCCGTCTACACCGGCAACGGCAACGGCAACCCCGCCGACATGGAGTTCTGGGCCGAGGGCACCGCCAAGCGCGTCAAGGACCGCCTGGACGCCCTCAAGCTGCCCTACCACTACGTCGACTACGGCGACGGCACCGGCTGGGGCGCCGACTGCCACGGCGGCCACACCGCGGGCTGCTGGGCGCAGGACCTCGTGGACTACGTCCCGCGCCTGGAAGCGGCCTTCGCCGCCGCGCCCTGACGTCCCTCTCCTCTCCCTTCCTGCCTCCCGCTGAAAGGACACCTCCTTGCCCACCACCACGACCCCCGGCCGCACGGCGCCCTGGCTGCGCCTGCTCGCGGCCTTCCTGGTGACCTGCTGCGCCGCCCTGGGCCTGGCCGCCGCACCCGCCCACGCCGCCGCCCCGGCACCCGCCGCGGCCGCCGCCTGCGCGACCCCGCAGCAGTGCCTGACCATCACGTCGCTCGGCAACGGACGCCGGCTCGACGTCCAGAACGGCAACACCGGCGACGGCGTCTACGTCGTCACCAACTCCGCGCCCGGCTACCACCAGTCCTGGCGGCTGAACGTCGACACCTCCGACTACACCTTCACCATCGTCAACAACGACACCGGCAAGTGCATCGACCTGGCCTCCTGGTTCGTCCCGGTCCTGCGCCAGCAGACCTGCGCCGGACAGGCCAGCCAGCGCTGGTTCATGCAGCCCGCACCCAGCGGCGGCGACGCGTTCTTCATCCGCCACGCCGGCGACAGCACCTGCCTGGACCTGCTGAACGGCGCCCAGTACGACGACGCCTGGACCGACCAGTACGCCTGCAACGGCACCGCCAACCAGCAGTGGGCCACCGGCTTCCCGCAGGCCGCCCGCAGCCTGGCCGTCGACCACGCCGCCAAGCAGTGCCAGAAGGACGCCTCCACCTGCTCCTGGGCCGTCCAGAGCGAGGCCCCGGCCGCGCCGCTGCCCCGGGTGTGCTCCTCCGCGGTGTGGTTCAACAACACCAGCGGCACCGTCCAGCAGTCCTTCGCGGTCACCGACACCAGCGGCTGGTCGAGCAGCATCGGCAGCACGCTGAGCTCCACCATCTCCGGCGGCACCCCGGGCGTGTTCACCGCGGCCGTCACGACCGCCCTCACCTTCACCAACGTCTGGAACGGCTCGCGCAGCGTCAACAACGCCGTCGCCGTCACCGTCCCGCCGCAGCAGTACGGCTGGGTGACGCTCGCCGAGGTCGCCCGCAAGGTGACCGGCTCCTGGACCTTCGACGCCCACGGCATCCCGTGGACGGCCGACGACACCATCACCGTCCCGGTCACCTCGGACCCCAACGCCGGGCCGACCCTCTACGTCGCCAACACCAGCCCGACGTTCACCACCTGCGCCTGACGTACCGTCAATTGTTCGGCCGCCGCCCGCGCTACGGGCGGCGGCCGTCCGCGTCCCGACCGGGGTCGCCGTACGCCCGGACCAGGGCCTCGCGCGCGGCCAGGCGTCCGGCCACCCGGAAGGAGTGCTCGCGCGAGTCCACCTCGTGCACGACGGTCAGGTGCACCACCACCGCCAGCGCCACCGCCCGACCCGGCGCCCGCTCGGCCAGTTCCTCGCGCACCCCCTCGGCCAGCGCCGCGTGGAACAGCGCCAGGTACTTCGGATCGGAGTCGCCGTGCACCACGGCCCCCGGGGCCGCCTCCAGGTGCACGCCCTCCTCCCAGGGCTCGAAGTCCACCTCGACGATCGCCACGTCGCAGGGGCAGCCGGCCTGGCGGACGTAGCGGGCCCGCACCCCGCGGATCGGACGGGGCGGGAAGGACTCCGGTTCGACGCTCATCGGGATCGACCGGTCAGGACCAGGTGATCTCGACGGACTCGACCACCACGTCCTGCACCGGGCGGTCGCCCTCGGTCGGGGCGGTGGCGATCGCGTCCACCACGGCCTTGGAGGCCGCGTCGGCGACCTGGCCGAAGATGGTGTGCTTGCGGTTGAGGTGGCCGGGGGTGCCCACCGTGATGAAGAACTGCGAACCGTTGGTGCCCGGGCCGGAGTTGGCCATGGCCAGCAGGTACGGCTTGGTGAAGAACAGCTCCGGGTGGAACTCGTCCGCGAAGGCGTAGCCCGGGCCGCCGGTGCCGGTGCCCGTCGGGTCGCCGCCCTGGATCATGAAGCCCGCGATCACCCGGTGGAACGGCGTGCCGTCGTAGTACGGGCCGCTGCCCGGCTCGCCCGTGCGCGGGTCGGTGTACTCGCGGGTGCCCTCGGCGAGTTCGACGAAGTTGCGGACCGTCTTCGGGGTGTGGAACGGGAACAGCTCCAGGCGGATCGGGCCCGCCGTGGTGTGCAGGGTGGCGAAGCGGGCAGTGGCCACGGGTGGCTCCTCGGGTGCGACGGACGCGTGGGGCGGATCGGGAAGACCGGCTACGGCATCCTGGCACAGCCCCGGGGTTCACGGCCGAACCGGGTGGAAGGATCCCCACGTCGGACCTACCGAGGGCGCACGCAGGACGTGCGCGGGAAAGGCGGGTGGTCGTGGTGATCGGTGCGGCGCTGATCGGGTTGCTGGTGCTGGTGATCTTCGGGTGCGTGTGCGTGGTGTGGGCCGACCGCGGCGGCCCGGCCTGGACGCGCGTGGTCGCGGCCCTGACCGTCCGCGCGGGGGAAGTGGTGCGCAGCGCGCAGCGCAACCGGCGCCGCAGGGGCTCGAACGGCGGCGGTGGCGGTGACTGAGGCGTGACGGAACGGGAGTCCCGGGAGGAGCGGGAGGAGCGGGAGGCCCGGGAGGAGCGGGAGGAGCGGGAGCGGCTGCGGGCCGTCTTCGAGGCGGTGCTGGCCGGTGCCCTGGCCGGGCGCGGGGTGCCGACCTGCCTGGGTCTGGACGGCGACACCGACGAGGCGCTGTGGGCGGTCGAATCGGCCCGCCCCGACGTGCCGCCGGCCCTGGTCGAGGCGGCCCGGCGGGCCTTCGCCGGGCAGTTGGACGGCACCAACGCGGCCCGGCAGCGCGAGCGGATCGCCCGCAGGTTCGCCCGCCCCGCCGGCTGACGCACGGCGATGGCTGACGCACGGCGGCGGCTGACGCACGGCGGCGGCTGACGCACGGCGGCGGCTGACGCACGGCGGCGGCTGACGCACCGCGGCCCCGGCCGACGCCCGTG
>NZ_JBHWCL010000264.1:0-5270 GCF_042735125.1 Kitasatospora sp. NPDC059599
GTCATGACGGCTTCGGTGCGCAGCGGGTTGATCTCGGAGACGGCGCCGACGAGCGTGGTCTTGCCGACACCGAAGCCGCCCGCGACGACGATCTTCGCGGAGGTGGTGGCGCGGGTGGGGGCGGCCGCGTTAGAGCTTGCGAAGTCCACTGAGGACCCTTTCGAGCAGCGTGACGTCGGGCTGGTTTCCGGATTCGCCGCCGGAAGCGGGCTGGTGGATGGCGACCAGGCCGGCCTCGGCCAGGTCGGCCACGAGGATGCGGGCCACTCCCAGGGGAAGGGAGAGCAGCGCCGACACCTCAGCGACGGATTTGACCTCCGTGCACAGCGTGCAGATCCGCTGGTGCTCGGGGAGCAGGGTGGACAGCCGCTGCGGATCGACGTCGGCGGAGACCAGGGCCTCCAGCGCGAGTTCGTAGCGCGGCCGGGTGCGACCGCCGGTCATCGCGAACGGACGGATCAGCGGCCCGGAGTCGGTCTCGTCCTCGAACTCCTCGACGTGCCCGGGTTCCTGGGCCGGCGCGTAGCCGGGCGCCGGTTCGGGAACGGCACCCGGGTAGCCGGGTGCCGGGGCGCCGTAGGACGGCTGCTGCTGGGCGTACTGCTCGTACTGGCCGTACTGCTCTTCGGGCCTGGCGTACGGGTGCTGGGGCTGCCCGTAGTGATGCCGGCCGTACTCCTGACCGTGGCCGACGCCGGGTGCTCCGAAGGCGTCATGGCCTGTGCCAGGGTACGGAAGACCGTATTGGCCACTGCGGTCGTCGGGCGGTGTCACGGTTCCTCTCCTCACAGGGTGCGGCGGTGCAATTGCGAGCTTCGGCGCAAGTCCGGAGCCGGTGGTGCGAAGGCCGTACAACGTCCGAACCCGAGCCCGCCGAAGCGGGCCCGGGAAGGACGCGGAGGTACTTCGAATACCTGGACGGTATCCGACGAACCGTCAGTGCAGGAGACTGCCCTGGAGTTCCGCGCGGAGAGCGGGGGTGAGGACGGCGCCGGCTCGGTCGACGAGCAGGGCCATCTCGTAGCCGACGAGGCCGATGTCGGAGTCCGGCGAGGCGAGGACGGCGAGGGCGGAGCCGTCGCTGACGGCCATGAGGAACAGGAAGCCCCGCTCCATCTCGACCACCGTCTGGTTGACCTCGCCGCCCTCGAAGATCCGGCTGGCGCCGGAGGTGAGGGAGGTGAGGCCGGAGGCGACGGCGGCGAGCTGGTCGGCGCGGTCGCGCGGGAAGCCCTCGGACATGCACAGGAGGAGGCCGTCCGCGGAGACCACCACGGTGTGGGACACCCCGGGGGTGTTGTCCACGAAATTGGTGATCAGCCAGTTCAGGTTCTGTGCGGCCTGGCTCATCTGAGTCAACTCAACGCTCCTGGTGGTTCGAGCCGCCGAAGAGATCGGTGCTGCGGTTCTGTCCGTTGCCGGACTGGTCTACCTGATCGGGGTCGATCCGGAAGCTTCCGGTGTTGCCGGCGCTGCGGCCCTGCTCCACACCGCGGCGCAGGTTCGTGAGGCGGCCACGGACCTCCTCGGGGTTGCGGGAGACCTGCGGCCCGTCCTGCGGGGTGGGCTTGGCGTTGCCGGGCACCAGGTTCTGCTTGGGCACGCGCCGCGGCAGACCGGCCTGGGTGGTCCCGGCGGAGGAGGGTTCGCGCAGCTGCTCGGCCCGCTGCCAGTCGCCGTCGTTCGGCGACTGCCAGGCGGTGCTGGCGGTCGGGCCGGTCGGGCCGTACCCGCCGAGCGAGGAAACGTCGTGGCCGCGGGACTCCGCGGCGGAGGAGGTGTCCTTGGCGCCGGCGAACCAGTTGGGGCTGTCGCCGGACGGCAGCGCGCCGGGCGGCGCGGTGCCGGGGCCGCCACCGGCCAGCTGCTCGCCGGGGCGGCGCTGCGGCAGCCCGGACGCCAGGGTGGCGGGCGCCTGCTCGGCTGCGGGCAGCGCGGGCGTCTCCGGGGCGTACGGGTGGCCGGCCGGGGCCTCCTGAGCCTGGTGGCCGTACTGGTCGTAGCCGCCCTGGTCGTAGCCGTACTGCTCGTCGGCGTAGGCGCCCTGCTGGTCGTAGCCCTGCTGCGGGTACTGGTCGTACCCGTCCTGGGCGTAGCCGTCCTGCTGGTAGCCCTGCTGGTCGTAGCCGTACTGGTCGTCGGCGTAGGCGCCCTGCTGCTGGAAGCCCTGCTGGGCGTACTGGTCGTAGCCCTGCTGGTAGTCCTCCTCGACCTCCGCGTCCAGCACCGGCTCCGGGCCGCCCTCCAGGGCCGCGCGGCGGACCTGGTCGAGGCGCTGGGAGCGCTGGACGGACTCCAGGGCCGGGCTGAAGCCGGAGGAACCGGCATTGCCGACACCGGTGAGGTGGTCGTCGAAGCCGAGCTCGGCGGCACTGCGGTTGCCGGCGTCGGGCGCCCACTGGGCGGTCGGCTCCTGGTCGGCGAAGATCCGGGAGACGGTGAACTGCTCCTCCGGCTCCGGCATCGCGCCGCCCTGGGTGACGAACGGCGGGAGCATGACCAGCGAGGTGGTGCCGGCCGACTCGCCGGACGGGCGGAGCTGGACGCGGATGTCGTGCCGCTGGGAGAGCCGGCCGACCACGAAGAGGCCCATGCGGCGGGAGATGGTGGCGTCGACCGTGGGCGGCTCGGCCAGCTTCTCGTTGATCTCCGCGAAGTCCTCGGCGGTGAGGCCGATGCCCTTGTCGTGGATCTCGACCAGCACGCGGCCGTCGGGCAGACGGGTCGCGTTGACCAGCACCCGGGTCTGCGGGCTGGAGAACGAGGTCGCGTTCTCCAGCAGCTCGGCGAGCAGGTGGACGAGGTCGGTCACGGCGGCGCCGACGACGTCGACCTCCGGGATGCCGGAGAGCTCGACGCGCTCGTACTGCTCCACCTCGGACGCGGCGGCGCGGAGCACGTCGACCAGCGGGACCGGGGTGTTCCAGCGGCGGCCGGCCTCCTCGCCCGCGAGGACGAGCAGGTTCTCACCGTTGCGGCGCATGCGGGTCGCGAGGTGGTCCAGCTTGAAGAGGTTCTCCAGCTGGTCCGGGTCGGCCTCGTTGTTCTCCAGGTCGGTGATCAGCGCCAGCTGGCGCTGGATGAGGCCCTGGCTGCGGCGCGACAGGTTGGTGAAGATCGCGTTGACGTTCCCTCGGAGCAGGGCCTGCTCGGCGGCGAGCGCCACGGCCTGCTGGTGGACCTGGTCGAACGCCCGGGCGACTTCGCCGATCTCGTCCTTGCCGTGCAGGGGGATCGGGGTCACCGAGGTGTCGACCCGGTCGGGGTCGGTCTTGGAGAGCTTCTCGACCAGGTCCGGCAGGCGGTGGTCGGCGATCTCCAGGGCGGCGCTGCGCAGGGTGCGCATGCCGAGGATCATCGAGCGGGCGACGTAGCCGGTGAGCAGGCCGGCCAGGATCAGTGCGGCGACGACGATGACCGTGTTGAGGATGGCGTCGTAGAGCGCGTTGTCCTTCAGGCTGCGGGAGTCGGTGAGGACGTCCTCCAGCAGCACGACTTCGGTGTTCCGCAGGGCCTGGATGTGGGTGTTGGCGGCCTGGTTCCAGTTGTCCGGGGTCAGACCGGCGTTCTTCGCCTCGGCGAACGCGGCGTCGGCGGTGGCCTTGCCCTTCAGCTGGCCCTCCGCTGCGGCCTGGCTGTACATGGCGGCCAGGGCCATCAGGCCCTGCATGGTGGGCGCGGAGCCGTTCGGCATCTTGTAGGCCGAGCGGTCCTGGGCGGTGGCCAGGGCGACCTGCGCGTCCGCGTACTTCTTGACGTCCTCGGGGGCGCTACCGGTGTTGAACTCGTTGAGGGAGACCTGCTCCAGCTTCTCCGCGACCACGATCGCCTGCGTCGCGTCGGCGTTCTCGTACCGGGTCGTGCCGTTCTGCGCGATGCCGACCAGCAGGCTCAGCATCAGCGAGCGCTGGGTCGAGGCGGAGGCCTTGGCCAGCGACATCGCGTAGATCGCGCGGCCCTTGCTGGTGGCGTTGGCGGAGCCCAGGCCGACCGAGTTGTCGTAGGCCAGCAGCGGAGCGAACATCGCCGAGTAGGCGCTCGCGGTCGCGGTGATGAACAGCTCGGGGTTGTAGGCGTTGGCCCGCAGGTGCGGCAGGTCGACGAGCAGGGCCTGGAAGGCCTCGTGGCGGCGCGGCAGCTCACCGGACTTGTCCGAGGCCGCGTAGGCGGCGTTGTACGCCTTCAGCGCGGCGTCGGTGTCGGCGCGGCGCTTGGTGACCTCGTTGTTCGGGTCCTGCTTGGTGAGCAGGGGTATGAGCGTCTTGTCGCGCTCGTTCTCCAGCGCTTCGGCGAGCTCGGTCGCGGACTTGGCCAGCTCGGCGGTCTTCTCGGCGCGGGAGGCCTTGATGTAACCGTCGACCGAGGTGTTCACTCGCAGACCGCCGAAGACGAGACTGATGATCACGGGGATCAGCAGGATCGCGATCAGACGGGTCGGCACGCGCCAGTTGCGCGGGCGGAGGAACTCGTACCGCCCTCCGGCACCGTCGTCGCCACCCGGTGTGCCGCCCGGTGCGCCGCCGCTGCGGGGCGCCGTGGCGATGCTCGGGGGCGTGGGAGCCGACGCGGCCTGCGGGCGTTCCTCGGTGGGAGTGAACGCGGAGAATCCGGCCGGGCCCGCGGGGGTACCGTTCGGCTCGCTCTGGCGGGGCTCGGAGCGCCGCTGCGGGGCGGGTTGCTGCTTACGCCTCACTCGACAACTACCTCTCGGCCGACTGCCGGCCATGGATCAATCCAGCGCTACCCCCGGGCCCTGACCCGTCGCCGGACGGGCCGGCACGAGAGATTCAGGGGTAGCTGGAATTTCAGCACGTGCAGGGATGGGGGACAAACAGCCGCCGTACGGCGCCCGTGCAGGAACAATCCGGACATTCACCAACATGACGGAGCAAAACCGTGGTCACCTGGCGCTGAGTGACGCTGATTCGCCACGCTGCGTCATTGTTGATCACAAAATGCCTACCGAACTGTTATCCGCTGCTTATACACGGGTCTTGCGCGGGGCCCCGGGAGGACACCGGCCGGTTAAGCGGCGCGGCCCCGTCGCCCCGTCGCAGTGACGGGCCGACGGGGCTGGACGGTTCCGGTCCTCCCGCGTCCGCTCAGCGCAGCCGGGCGAGCAGGGCGTGCTCGACGAGCGTGATGAGGGCGCTCTTGGCGCTGTCGCGGCGGCGCGCGTCCAAGGTGACGACCGGGGTGTCGGCGCCGAGCTGGAGGGCCTCGCGGACCTCGTCGGCGGTGTGGGGCTGGTGTCCGTCGAAGCCGTTGAG
>NZ_JBHWCL010000265.1:0-5252 GCF_042735125.1 Kitasatospora sp. NPDC059599
CGCCGGTGGCGCCCGGGGCCACCGGCGCGGCGACCGCCGCCACCGGGACCAGGACGGCCGCGGCGGCGACCACCGCGGTCAGCAGTCCACGCCGCCCGATCGGCTTGTTGCCTGTCATCGTTGCGATCACTCCTCGACTCGACGGAACGCCGATGACCTCGGCGTTCGATGAGTCGATCTTCGCGGGGGCGGGGCCCGCGGCGCGCTGGGGCGGACCGCAGTCTTTCCTGGGGGTAACCCCCCGGCCGGATTCGGCGGCCGGCCCCCCGGCCGACGGCGGCCTGCCGGCCGTTACAGCCCGGCGGCGGTCCGGTGATGTCGGTGCCGTTCGCCTGACACCCGGCGTTCGGGCGCCGGTCGCCCCGGGGGGCGTCAGGCTCCCGCCCGGCTCCCTCGGCGTCCGTCGACATGACGGCCGTGCCGTCGGCACGTACTCACGGACGTATTCCGGGAGACACCACGTCCGAGTGGTGGTGCCCGCCCGCTCGGAAAGCGCGTGCGATTCCCTCGGGGCGTGTGCCATCATCGGGGCCGTGCCAGCCAGAAACCGTCACCTGCCGCGTGGTCTGTCGTGGCCGCTCACGCCGGCGGACATCCGTGCCGTCCTGGGCGTGGAAGAAACGGGTGGCTACACAGTGGACTTCTACGACCACCCGTTGAGCGGCGGGATTCTGCTGCAAGCCACGTGGAACCCACCGCGCTTCTCCAACTACGGCTACGCCGGCCGCCCCAGCCCGAGGCGCATCGTGGCCGTCGGCGTCGCCCCGCTCCCGGCCATCGGCCGGGCCGACGCCCGGCTCGCCCTTCGGCAGGACGCCCTTCCCGAACTGGCCGCGTGGATCGACTCCGTTCAGCACGCTCCCGAGACCTGGATCCTGACCGGACGTCGGCGCTTCTGGCGACTCGCGGGCAACTCCACGGTCCGCCGCGACGACCGGCAGCCGTACCCGTGACCACCGCGGCCGCAGTCGGACTCCGCTGAGCCATCCGCTGAAGGCACCGAGTACCGCGACCTCGACGTGTCGTCACCGGAGTCCCCGAGCGGGTGCCGCGGAATCCGGTTCGATGTGATCGTGTCTCGTGCGACGATCCCGGCACGGCCGATCCCGATGCTTCCTCTCCGTGACGCCGTGTGCGTACGGATCGGCTGCGGGACACGGCGCCGGCTCGTCGGTGACACGTCCGTACGGGCATCCCGAATACCTCAGCCGGTGCGGACCCACGCCGTGAACTCGTCGGCGAGTCCGGGCGGGTTGGCCGCCTCGGTCCGGCGAGCGATCCCCTCGTAGTACTCCAGCTCGTGGAGGACCACGGGCACCGGCTTGCCGATCACGCTCTCGATGACGCCGTCGTCGTGGAGGCCGCGAGCGAGCCGGACGCATGCCTGGTTGAAGTTGGCCTCGATCAGCGCGGCGGTCGGCCCGACGGTTGCGATCAGGTCTTCCGGGCGAGTGGGCTCGTCGTACCAGAGCCCGAGTTCGCTGATCCACCGGTGGCGTGCCGCGGCGCCGTCGGGGTCCCGGGTGAGGTCGCCGATGACGGTGAGCTCGTTCTGGAGCCAGAAGGCGTAGTTCCAGCGGGCTTCCGCCTCGTCGGAGGCGTCCGCGACGGTGCGTCGGAACTGGGCTTCGGTGTTGTACCCGATGGTCAGGGTGGGCTGTCGTGGGTCGTCCCGCTCGTTGTCGATGAAGAACGAGATGACGTAGACGTCCGCTGCCTCGCCGGCCGGGACCGAGCCGAGCGCTCCGGTGGCAAGGGTCCGGAGACGGTCCTGGAAGGTCACGGAGCGAGAGCCTTTCGAGTGCGGTTGCCGACGCCGGCGGCGTGAGCGGCCCGGTCGCCGGCGGCGGCCCGCTGCCGTGTGGCGGCGACAGCGATGGGGATGCCCAGCGAGGCGTCGGTCGGTGCCCGCCCGGCCTGACTGGGTCTGGCCGGGCGGGCTTGCGGTGTCAGTGTGACCAGTAGGGGTCGTCGACCGTAGCGCACGGGGCGGCGTAGTCCAGCGGTCCCTGGCCGAACCCGCCGTGCCCCTTGTCATCGCTGATGTCGGCGACATTGAGCAGGGAAGCCTGGACCTCGGCGCAACCCTCCACTCCCGAGACGCGGTCCTTGATCAGGTTCCTCAGGTTCCTCAGGTTGACCCGGTTGGCCTGGTCGCGGACGGCCGAGGGGACGCCGTCGAGGTTGCCGATCTGGTCGGGGTGGTCGTGGATGAACTTCTGCTGTTCGGTGTCGGTGAGGCCGTCCCACCACTTCTTGACGCTGGTCGGGTCGGTGCCGGCGGGGGGTATCTGCTCGCGTCCGGTCTGGGCGGCCTGGTCGGCGGCGGCGGTGGCGGCGTCGAGGCCGGTGCCGTTGCTCGCGTTGGTCGCGAAGTGGTTCAGCCGGGCGCTGAGTTCCTGGTCCGCGTGGTCGGCCTCGTTGAGTGCGGCGGTGATGCGGTTGCTGATGGCGATGGCCGTCGTCTCGGCGCCGGCGCCCGCGTAGTTCGCGGATGCGGGGTCCTCGTCCCAGGTGATGGTGCCGTCGGGGGCGACGGTGAGCTTGGCGGTCTTGGCGTCGTCGAGGGCGTAGACCAGGTGGGACTGGGCCAGCGCGAACTGCTCGGCGGCCTTGGCGAGCGCCTTGCCGATGAAGTCGAGCTCGCTGTGCGCGGACTGGAGTTCGGTGCCCAGGAACCGGATGCGGGCCTGGGCGTGGTCGGACGCGGTGCCGGTCCAGTGCGAGTTGGCGAGCCGGTCGGCGACCTCGTGCTGCCAGGACTCGATGTGCTGTCCGAACGCCGAGTACAGCGCGTCGAAGGCGTTCTTCGCGATGGTGATGTTGATGATGTTCGCTTCGTAGAGGGTTTTGATGTCCATCGGGTTACTCGGCCGCCTTCGCACTCGAAGGCTTCACGGGGCCCGGGACGACCGTCGTGCCGAACGGGTCCGGCTCGTTCTGGGCCGGGGCGGGGGCGGCCGGGTTCCGCATGCTGTTGTGGGCGGCCTGCTCGGCCTGCTCGGCCTGACGGTAGAAGGTGGCCGTGGTGCCGAGCTTGGTGCCGACGTCGCCCATGTCACCGCCGAGCTTGTCCAGCAGCGTCTTCCAGTTGGCCCCGCAATCGCGTATCGCCGCGGCCGTCAGCCAGCCCTGCAAGGTGCCGGCGGCCTGGTTGCACGGCTCCGCGAGCTTCGACGTCTCACCCGGTATCAGACTCCCGATGTGCTGCGCGCTCTGCCCGCAGCCGTCCAGTTCGCCCGGATTGACCTTGAATTGCAAGCTTGCGTCAGGATCGGCCATGTCTTTCTTTCCCCCCGGATACTTCGCGCCTGGATCATCACCAGGCCCACCTTCATCTGACGAACCTTTGATCGGATGGTAGTCGACTGTCGTGGAGATGATCGGCGGCCGAGGCGGACACGAAGCGGCCGCGACCAGGGGGATCCCGGGCCCGCACACGGTCGGCCACGTGATCATTCCGGCCGTTCGATGGCACACGACACGGCACTTTGCGCACTCGGGCCCACCTGACCGGACGGACGGGTGCCGACCGGTCAGGTGGGCGCGGTCCCGTGGCCGGGTGTCAGCCCGCGTAGACGTCCTCGACGTAGCGGCCGGCTTCGATCAGCTCCTGCAGCCAGGCCTGTGCCTGCTGTTCGTCGGCCTGCGGTGTCCGTTCCCGGTACAGGTCGCGGAAGGCGGCCCGCACGCCCGGGGCCATCCGGGCGCCGTCGCCGCACACGTACACCTCGGCGCCGGTTTCGAGCAGCGCCCAGACCTCGGCGGCCTCGGCGGCGATGCGGTCCTGGACGAAGCGCTGCCCGTCCTGCGGTCGTTCGCTGAACGCGGGCCGCATCGAGACCGCGCCTTCCCGCTCGGCCGTCTCCAGCTCCAGCCGGTGCAGGTAGTCGGCGTCCGGCGCGTCGCAGCCGAAGTAGAGCAGGGCGGGGGCGAGTTCGGCCCCGTCGTGGCGCAGGGCGCGGCGGTCGGCGACGGCGCCGCGGAAGGGGGCGAGGCCGGTGCCGGCCGCGATCATGATCACCGGGGTGTGGTGGTCGATGCGGAACGCCTGCCGGCAGGGCCGGATCCGGGCCAGCACGGTGTCGCCCTCGGTGATGCGGGCGAGGTGGCCGGAGCCGGTGCCGTGGTAGGTGCCGCGTCCGGAGCGGGCGGGGGCGCTGAGGACCGAGACCATCAGGTCCACCTCGGTGGGGTCCCACTGCGGGGAGGAGGAGATCGAGTAGTGCCGGGGCCGGATCGGCGGCAGCAGTTCCAGCAGCACCGGCCAGGTCAGGTTCCCGCGCAGGGCCGGGTGGTCCTCGATCAGGTCCAGCAGGGTGCGCGGGTCGTCCTCGGGCAGTGCCCGCAGGGCGGCCTGCTCGGGCGGGCAGGGGTTGCGGTCGGCGAGTGCGGCGCGCTGCGCGGGGGTCGGGCGGTCCTGCAACTCGACGTGGTGGGTGAGGAGTTCGCGCACGGTCAGCGGGCGGTCGACGGCGTGGCCGGTGCGCCGGTGGGACACGATGTCGAGCACGGTTGCCGGGTCGGCGCCGAGCAGGGCGGCGGCGCGCTCGACCAGGGCCGGGTCATTGGCCGGCAGCACGGTGAGGTGGTCGGCGGTGCGGTAGTCGACGCCCTCGGGCAGGGCGAGGCGGACCAGGCGCTTGACCCGCGGGTGGTCCGGGTCGGTCAGGCTGTCGACGGCGGTGACGGTCAGCTCGGCCATGTCGTGTCGGGCGGCCAGGGCGGCCAGCGGGCCGCCGGTCACCTCGGTCACCGTGTACGCGGCCTCCGGCTCCGGCTGGGCGGCGGGGGCGTCGGCGTCCCCGTGGTGCTCCAGCAGGGCGGTGCGCAGTGCCTGGGTGAACTGCCGTACGGTGCCGGAGAGGTCGCCGGAGGCGTCGGCCTCGGCGCGGGGGAACAGCCGGGTGCCGCCGAGGGCGGCGAGCCGGTCGTCGATCAGGGCGGGGACGCGCTGGTAGGTCGCGGCGTAGGTGCGGTCGCCGATGCCGAGCACAGCGTACGTCACCCCGTCCGCCGCGCCGTCGGGTGCCTCCTGGAGCCGGCGGACGAACTTGGCCGCGTCGTCGGTCGGCTGTCCGTTGTAGGAGGCGGCGGTGATCACCACGGGCCGGTCGGTGGGCAGGCCGTCCGCGTAGGCGTCCAGCGGGGCGAGGGCGGTGTCGCAGCCGAGGTCGGTGGCGGCCTCGGCGAGCTGCCGGCTGAACTCGCGGCAGGCACCGTAGTTGGAGCCGTGCAGGAACAGCAGGCCG
>NZ_JBHWCL010000266.1:0-5218 GCF_042735125.1 Kitasatospora sp. NPDC059599
GGCCGGTGTCAGCGCATGACGTCGGTCGTCCAGGTGCTCGCGTCCACGCCGAGCGCCGTGGTGTGGGCGAGCATCCACGGCAGTCCGCCGAGCCGCTCCAGCGAGGGCGGCAGGTCGGCCCCGGCCCCGACGCACACCTGCACCCCGTTGCCCACGGAGCACAGCGGTGCGTTCGGGCCGGTCTGCGGCGACCCGTCCTTGCCGGTCGGTGATGCCGGCGCCCCCGGGGCGGCCGGCTTCACGGTGAACCAGACGGTCTTGCTCTCCGCCTGGAGCATCAGCCACATGCTCCACGCGCCCTTGCCGTCCGAACCCGGACGGCTCAGCTGGACGTTGGTGGCCTCGAAGGCCTCGGGCAGTCCGCTGAACCGGACCGGCAGCGGGACGTCCCACGCGCCGTACCCGACCCCGGCGGCCACGTCGTGCAGGACCTCCCGCGAGATGTCCGCCGGCCGGCCGCCGGAGCCCGAGAGCTCCGCCCAGCCGCCCGAGGGCGTCAGCCACCGCAGGGTGGGCTTGTCGTACGGCGGCGCGTCGGAGACCACCCAGTAGGCGGTCCGGCCGCCGACCGGCTCGGCCGCCTCCGTGCGGACGTTGCTGCCGGGTGGCCCGGTCATCGGGGGCTGGGACCCGGCCGGGAGCTGCGAGAGCCGCAGGCTCGGGGCGTTCTCGCCCCGGCCGCTCGCCAGCGAGTCGACACCGTGGAAGCCGGTCTGGTAGCTGACGCCGTTCTCGCCGCCGGCCCACTCCGGCAGCCGGCCGAACCGGAGCTCGGGGGTCAGCGGGTCGGCCCCGGTCCGGTCCGGTGCTGCGGTCGGGGTGGGCGTGACCGTCGGGGCCGCGGTGGTGGCCACCGCGGGCGCGGCCGGCTGTAGGGGCGCGGCGGTGCCGTTGCCCGGGAGCAGGAGCGTGCCGCCGGTCACCACCGCGGCCGTCGCGGCCGCGACGGCGCCGATCACGGCCAGCTTGCGACGGCGCAGCCGGGCCGCGCCCTCGGCCATGGAGCGGCCGGCGTCGAAGCCCGCAGGCGGCGCCGGTTCGTCGGCCAGGTCCGTCAGCCGGGTGGCCAGGTCGTGGGAATCGGAGGTGGTCATGACATCCTCTCGGCGACGGCGGGACGGGCGGTGAGGCTGCCGCGCAGGGCGTCCAGCGCGCGAGAGCTCTGGCTCTTGACGTTGCCGGAAGAACACCCCAGGGCCTCGGCGGCCTGCTCGATGGACAGGTCGCAGTAGTAGCGGAGCACCACCGTGGCCCGCTGGCGGGGCGGGAGGGCGGAGAGGGCCCGGCGCAGGTCGAGCGAGGCGTCCAGGTCGACGCCGCCCGCCACCGTGTCCGGCTCGGCCCCCGCACGGACGGTGCGCCGCCACCACGGGGAGCGCTGCTCGGCCAGGAAGGTGTTCACCAGGATCCGCCGGGCGTAGCCGTCCCGGTTCTCCATCCGCGCCACCCTCGCCCAGTTCACGTACAGCTTGGTGATCGTCTCCTGCACCAGGTCGTCGGCCCGGTGCCAGTCCCCGCACAGCAGATAGGCGACCTTCCGCAGCCAGCCGCTCCTGGAGGCCACGTACTCCGTGAACTCCTCGTCGCGCGTCTGCTTTGCCATCCGCACCCCCTCTCGTCGTGGCGGCGGCACCGGTCCGGCGCCGTCCACACCCCTAATGCGCGGGCGCCCGGAGAACGTTGCATGCGAAACGCACACGTAGGCTTCCGGGCATGCCCAATGGCCGTTACTCGCTCCACGACACGCACGACCACGTCCTGCTCGGCGAGGAGCGCTTCAGCTGCGCCCCCGGGGCGGCCGGGTGGCGGTACGTCTCCAAGACCTACGCACCGGACGGCCGGGTGATCGGCAGCGTGGACCTCACGCTGGACTCGCGGGCCCGGCCGCTGCGGATGGAACTGCGGGCCGGAGGCTGGCAGGTGCGCGGCGGGGCCGTGGACGGCGTGGCCTGGGTCCGGACCGACGCGGCCGACCCCCGTGGCGAACACGCGGTGGAGGGACACGACCGGGCACACGCCTTCACCGGCAGCTCGCCGGGCTTCCTGGTCGCCACTGCCCGGCTGCTGCGACTGCGGCAGGGGGCGAGCGCGCGGGTGCGGCTGGTGGCGTTCACCGAACCGGTGCTGGCGCCGCGCACCCTCGACCAGGGGTGGCTGCTGGAGGGCGTCGAGACGCACGAGACGGACTCGGGGCCGCTGCTGGTCGAGCGGTACCAGGTCGCGGACCTGGAGACGGGGGAGCAGCAGGTCGTGCACCTGGCGGGGGACGTGGTGCTGGCGGCGGGCGGGATCGAGCTGGAGGAGCTGGAGTCACCGCCGAACGCCTGGCGGGTGGGGGACGGCGGAGACGACAAGGACTAGGGCGCCGGGCGTCGGGGCGCCAGGGCGCTGCCTGCCGGGGCGCCGCGTTGTCGGGGCGCCCGGGTGTCAGGACGGCGGGGCGAAGCCGGTGCCGGCGGCGGGCTTGTCGAAGGACGGCGCCGGTGGCGCGGTCGGGGCGGCCGGTACGGCGGCGGGCGGTGCGAGCGGTGCGACGGGCAGGACAGGTGCGACGGGCAGGACAGGTGCGACGGGTGCGACCGGTGCGACCTGTGCCGGATCGGCCGGGACCCCGAGGACCCGCAGGGGCCGGCCGTCGGCCGTGGTGGGCACCGGACCGGAGGCCGGACGGGGCGCGGGAACCTGCACGGGCACCGGGCCGGCCGCCCGCAGCCGCTCCTGGGCGCGGATCCACTCCCGCCGCTGGCGTTCGGTGAGCACCGCGCCCAGGTAAGCCGCCGGGTGCAGCCCCGGGGGCATCGGGTGGCTGATCCGGGCGGACAGGTCCTCGGCCAGCCGAGCGGTCATCCGGTTCATCACCGCCGGGTCCAACTGCCCTACCCTGCCGAGCAGTTGGCGAATGGCGAGCCAGAGCGGCTCCGGCACCGCGGAGAAGTCCATCGCGACCAGCTCGCGGCCCATCGACTGCAGCAGATGCGGGTGCACCGGCGGCAGCGGGGCGGCGGAGCCACTCGCACCCGGTGTGCGCTCGCGGACGACCACCGTCCCGGCGAAGATGTCGCCGAGCCGCTTGCCGTCCGGATTCACCGCCGAGGTGATCATCGCGGGGGAGCCGGACAACGCGATCAGCTCGAAGAACCCGACGAGCCCGCGCACCAGCGAATGCCGGAACCGCACCGGGCCGCCGTCGGTGCGCACCACCCGCAGACCGAGCGCGGCCTTGCCGAGCGAACGCCCGTTGGTGAAGGTCTCGACCATCACCGGGACCGCCACCAGGAAGAACACCATCAGGCCGATCATGGTGGCCGCCAGCGCCGCGCCGTCGAGGCCGACCAGCGCGACGCTCAGCAGCAGCGTGACCACCAGCAGGGCGGCGAACTCCACGAGCAGGTCGAGCACGATCGCCAGTGCCCGGCTCGGAAGCTTCGCCGTCTGCAGGCCGAGGACGACCGCCTCACCCGTCACCAGGTCGCTCAAGACACCTGTCCGTTCACGCTCTTGGAGCCCGTCCGGCTCGCCCATGGGATCCGGGACCACCGGGGGCGGCAGCGCCGGGGAGGGAAACGGCCCGGATCGGCCCCCCGTGCCCCGCTCTCCGCAGTCTGATCCGCAGCCGCCAACATACGGGGCCCGGCGGGCGCACGGGAAGTGAGATCCCGGGGGCCGCGCCCAGGGCCCCTGCTGGCATGCTGGGCCGCACGTGCCCGTACGCACCTGCCCGCCCGCGCACGCCCGTCCGCGCCCACCGCCGATCATGGAGCCGCCGAATGGACCTGGACGTCTTCGTCGCCACCCACCAGGGGGAGTGGGCCCGGCTGGACGCCCTCGCCCGCCGGCGGCGGCTCAACGGCGAGGAGGCGGACGAACTGGTCACCCTCTACCAGCGGACCACCGGCCACCTGGCCAAGGTGCAGGCCGCCGCGCCCGACCCGGCCCTGGTGAGCCGCCTGACCAGCCTGGTCTCACGCGCCCGCAGCGCCGTGACCGGAGCCCGCACCAACGGCTGGCAGGACGTCGCCCGTTACTACACGGTGAGCTTCCCGGCCGCGCTCTACCGCGCCCGCAACTGGTGGGTGCCGGTCGCCGTCCTCTCGCTGCTCCTCACCACGCTGCTCGCGTGGTGGATGGCCACCCACCCGGAGGTCCGCAACAGCCTCATCACGCCCGACCAACTGCGGGAGATGACCCGCCCCGGCGGACAGTACGAGGCCTACTACTCGGACCGGCCAGCCGGCTCCTTCGCGGCGCAGGTCTGGACGAACAACGCCTGGATCGCGGTGCAGTGCCTGTTGTACGGGATCGCGCTGGGCATCCCCGTGGTCTATGTGATGTGGACCAACGTGGTGAACCTCGGCGTCGGCATCGGGCTGATGGCCTCCGCCGGCCGCCTCGACGTCTTCCTCGGCCTCCTCATCCCGCACGGCCTGCTGGAGCTGACCGCGGTCTTCGTGGCCGGCGGCCTCGGCCTGCGCCTCGGCTGGACCGTCATCGCCCCCGGTCCACGCACGCGCGGCGTCGCGCTGGCCGAACAGGGACGCTCGATCATCGGAATGTCCATGGGCCTCGCGACGGTGCTGGCGGTCTCCGGCGTCCTCGAAGCCTTCGTCACCCCGTCGGGACTGCCCACGTGGGCGCGCATCGGCATCGGCGTGTCGGCCGAGGTGGCCTTCCTCCTCTACGCCCTGGTGCTGGGCCGAAAGGCCGCGGAGGACGGCGAGTTCGGCGACCTGGACGCGGCCGACCGAGCTGACCTGCAACCCGTCGCGGGCTGAGGCGATGCGATCGACACTCCTCTGACCTGCTAGTCTTCTCGCATCCCGGCCAAACCATTGACGTGGTGAGGGCGGACTAGTAGGTTTGAACGGTTGGGACTGACTGGACAACGGTCGGGCCCGGGCGTTAGTGTCTACGACACCGCCGAATCGAGGCGAGCGCATTTCACGAAATGCGCGCCCTCCGACGAAGCAAATCCTGCGAAACCAGCGCACTGAAGCTTTGATAGGCTTCGGGACGAAGTTTGCAGGAAATCCCGCCAGCGGGAATCGGATGAATGAAACTCCGGAAAACGGAGCGGAAAACATCTGGTAAGCTGGAAACACGAAAGAACGAAGCCCGGAGGGTCCGCTGGAAGGCGGTCCGAAGGAAGCGTCCGTTCCTTGAGAACTCAACAGCGTGCCAAAAGTCAACGCCAGATATGTTGACATCCCCGGCCTCAGGA